>DASTLK010000210.1:0-21815 GCA_035715025.1 Vicinamibacteria bacterium | reverse complement strand
CTCGCGGCGGAAGAGCTGCACCACGGGCATGCCCGTGATGTTCTCCTGCAGGAACGCGTTGATGCGCGCCACCCAGCGCCGCACTTCGCGGAAGGTCGCGCGCGAGCCGGCGCGGAACCAGTTCGTGACCACGAAGAACAGCGGGATCACGGAGAAGGTGACCAGGGCCAGCTTCCAGTTCATGGCCATCATCACGCCCATGATCCCGAACAGCGTGAAGAGGTCGCCGAAGACGGTGACCACCCCGGAGGTGAAGAGCTCGTTGACCGCGTCCACGTCCGTGGTCACGCGGGTCATGAGGCGGCCCACCGGGTTCTGGTCGAAGAACGCGACGTGCAGCCGCTGCAGGTGGGCGTAGATCTCGCGGCGCAGGTCCATCATCACCTTCTGCCCGGTCATCTGCAGGAGGTAGACCTGGCCGAAGCGCACGACGAAGGCGAGGAAGAGCGCGCCCACATAGAGAAGGGCGATGCGGTCCAGCCCCGTCGCGTTCCCCTGGCGGATGTACTGGTCGATGGCGATCTTGGTGAGGTACGGGCCGACGAGGTCCAGGGCCGCCATCGCGACGATGAGCAGGAACGACGCCAGCACCGGCGCCCAGTAGGGTCGGAGGTAGCGCAGGAGCCGCCGCAGGAGCGTGCGGTCGTAGCTCTTGTCGACGGGATCGTCCTCGTGGAAGGCGGGCCTGGTCACGCCGTCTTCTCCATCTCGTCCTCGAGGAGCTGCCGCCGGTGCAGGTCGGCGTAGAACCCGCCGCGGGTGATCAGCTCGTCGTGAGTGCCCCTCTCGACGATGCGGCCCTCCTTGAGGACGACGATCAGGTCGGCGTCACGCACCGTGGAGACGCGATGGGATACGAGGAAGGTGGTGCGCGTGGCCATCACGCCGCGCAGGCCGCGCAGGATGTCCTCTTCCGTCTGCGTGTCCACGGAAGCGAGGGCGTCGTCCAGGATGAGGATGGGCGGGTCGATGGCCAGCGCGCGCGCGAGGGCGGTCCGCTGCTTCTGCCCGCCGGAGAGGGTGATTCCCCGCTCGCCCACGAAGGTGTCGAGCCCCTTCGGGAAGTCGGCCACGTCCTTGCTGAGCTGGCTCACTCCCGCCGCCCAGCGCACGCGCTCGTCGCGATCGTCCGCGGGCGGCAGGCCGAAGGCCACGTTCTCGCCGACGGTCTCCGAGAAGAGGAACGTCTCCTGCGGGACGTAACCGACGGCGCCGCGCAGGGTGGCCAGGGGCAGGTCGCGGACGTCGTGGCCGTCCACGAGCACCGTGCCCGGTGGCGCCTCGAAGAGCCTCGGGATGAGGCCCACCAGCGTGCTCTTCCCGGAGCCGGTGGGGCCCACGATGGCGACCGTGGATCCCGCGGGCACCTTGAGGTCGATGTCGCTGAGGACGGGCCGGCCGTCGTACGAGAAAGTCAGGCCCCGCAGCTCGACGTCGCCGCGCACCTTCGTGACCGCGGCGGGCTGGCGGTCATCGATCTCCGCGGGCGCGGCCAGGATCTCCGCGATGCGGCCCATGGAGGCCTCGCCCCGCTCGAAGATGTTCACCACCCAGCCGAGCGCGATCATGGGCCAGTGCAGCATGGTGAGGTAGGCGCCGAAGGCCACGAACTCCCCGATCGTGATCGTTCCCGCCACCACCATCCGCCCGCCCAGCCACAGGACCAGCACCGCGCCCGTGCCCATGAGGAGCTGGATGCCGGGATAGAGGCTGCCGTACATGCGGATGAGCTGGCGGTTGCGGCGCAGGTACTCCTCGTTGGCGGCCTGGAAGCGTGCCATCTCGTGCGGCTCCTGCGCATAGGCGCGCACTACCCGCGCCCCGGACAGGTTCTCCTGCACGATGGCGCTGATCTCGCTCAGCTGCGCCTGCACGGACTCGAAGCGGTCGTGGATGCGCCGGCCGAAGTACCGCACGAGGGCGGAGACGAAGAGGAGCGGGACCAGCGAGAGCAGGAGCAGCCGCGGCGAGATGCGCAGCATGAACACGATCGTCCCCACGAAGGTGGCGAGCGTGCTCGCCGCGTACATGATCCCGGGCCCCAGCACCATGCGCACGGCGGAGAGGTCGTTGGTGGCGCGGCTCATGAGGTCGCCCGTGCGGTGGACCTGGTAGTAGCGCGCGGGAAGCCGGGTGAAGTGCGCGTAGAGGTCGTTGCGCAGCTCGAACTCGACCTCGCGGCTGATGCCGATGAGCACCTGCCGCATCACGTACAGGAAGAAGGCCTCGAAGACGACGATGCCCATGATCAGGGCCGCGTAGAGCCAGAGCTTGCCGTGGGTGACGCCGGCGGTGAGGTCGTCGATGGCGTGGCGCAGCACCCAGGGCGAGGCGATGGAGAGGGCCGTGCGCACGAGCAGGCAGACGATTCCCCAGGCCAGCCCGCGGCGATGGCGGCCCAGATACGGAAGGAGCCGCCGGAGGTGGCGCGGCGGCTTCAAGGCGAGGCCGCCGTCAATGGCGCCGGAGGGCCGCCGCTTCTGCCTTGCGCTTCCGGTCCAGCTCCGCGCTGGCCCGGAGCAGGTGCGGAAGGTTGTCCTTCTCCCAGGCCAGCGCCTGGCGATGCCAGGGATAGCGGGCCTCCGCCTCGCGGAAGACCCGGGAGTGGTAGACCGTCCGTCCCGCGCGGTCGGGGATCCCGCCCAGGTGGTGATGGAGCATCTCGTGGTAGACGACGCTCTCCAGGAAGTACTGCGGCACGTCGCGGCGGTCGAGCACGGGATGGATGCGGATCAGCCCGAGCACGGGATCGTAGCTGCCGAAGGTCAGCCCGCCGCGGCGCGCGCGGCCGCTGCCCCGGCCCCAGGTGAGGGGCACGCGCAGGGCGGCGCCGAAGAAGCGCGCGTTGAGCCGGTCGAAGACCTGCTGCAGGTCGTGCACGCGGCCGGAGGTCAGGAGCGGGGGCAGCTGCCGCGGCACCTTGCGCACGCGGTGCAGGTTCTCGTTCATGAAGCGGCGCACCTCGCTGTCCGCGCTGCGGCTCGTGCGGCGCAGCGAGCGCGCCACCGCGCGCACCACGGCCAGCGGTGCGTGGAGGAACATGCGGTGGAGGCGCAGGTGGATCACTCCCGTCTTGCGGCGGAAGGAGAGGAGCACCGAGCGGTTCTGGGTGAGAGTGAGACGCAGCGGCCGCGACGTCTCGCGCAGCAGCGCCGCCTCCAGCCCGTAGCCATCCCAGAGTGGCGCTTCCTCGAAAGGCAGCGACAACTGACGAGCTCGGGAGCCTGCCAACGACGCCATGGGAAATCCTGGAAAAGGATGGACCAGAGGACTCGCGAGGTCAAGGCCCCGGGGTCGCGCGTGTGACGCTCAAGGGAGTGGACGCGTCCGACGACCGACGAGCACGTGCACGAGACGAAGACAAGAACGAACGGGGCAGGGGGCACGTTTACGCACGGGCACGTGAACGTCGCTGTCGTTGTTGTTCGCGACCTCGTCTACTTCTTGTGACCGAGGGGCACGTAGTACTGCGTGCCTTTCCCCATCCCGCGGATCTGCTTGAGCAGGTCGTCGACGTCCTCCGTGCGCGAGACGAAGTCCACGTCGGTGGTGTTGACGACGAGGAGCGGCGTCGCCGTGTAATGGAAGAAGTAGTGGTTGTAGGCGCGATTGACTTCCGCCAGGTCCTCCTCGCTCAGGCGCGCCTCCTCCGGCCGGCCGCGCGTGCGGATGCGACGCAGCAGGATCTCCGTGGGTGCCTGGAGGTACACGACGAGGTCGGGTCGCGGCACGCTCTCGGCCAGCAGCGTGTAGAGCTTCTCGTAGATGAGCAGCTCGGAGTCGTCGAGGTTCAGGAACGCGAACAGCTTGCTCTTCTCGAACACGTAATCGGAGAGGGTGAAGCTCTGGAAGAGCGTCCGCTGCGTGAGCTCCTGCTGCTGGCGATAGCGCGAGAGGAGGAAGAAGAGCTCGATCTGGAAGGCGGCTCCCGGCCGTCCCTCGTAGAAGGGGGTGAGGAACGGGTTCTGTCCCCATTCCTCCATGACCGTGCGCGCCTCCATGCGCTCGGCCAGGCGCTCCACCACCGACGACTTGCCCACGCCGATCGGCCCTTCGATGACGATGTAGTGGGCCGCCATCAGCGCGCCACCGCGCGTCCGGGCCAGGCCTCGACGCGCGAACGATCCGGGCAGGCGGCCAGCAGCTCCGCGACCGTGCGCCCCAGGCCGGGATGGCGGAGGTCCGGCGCGAGCTCCGCCAGCGGCACCAGCACGAAGCGCCGTTCGTGGAGCCGAGGGTGCGGGACGGTGAGCCTGCCCGTGCGAAGCCGGAGATCCCCATGGAAGAGGATGTCCACGTCGAGGGTGCGGGGGGCATTCCGCACGCCACGCACGCGGCCGGCCGCCGCCTCCGCCTCCAGCGCCACCTGCATCAGCGCCTCCGGCGGGAGCGCCGTCTCCGCGGCCGCGACCAGGTTCAGGTAGGGCCCCTGCGCCGGCCCGCCCACCGGCTCCGTCTCGTAGATCGAGCTGAGCGCCGTCACGCGCACGCCGCGGGCGGCCAGGGCGGCCAGGCCCCGCTCGAGGTGGGCCTCGCGATCGCCGAGGTTGGAGCCGAGGCCGAGATACACGGTGGCGGCGGGCATGTCGGGCAAGTCTACCTTCGGTCGCCGCCCGGCCCGGACCCGAGGCCCGCTTGACGCCTCGCTCCAGGGCCATCGACAATGAATCGAGATTCAGTAATCCCATGGCCCGCAAGCGCAGCGACGACAAGCGAAGACGCATCCTGCAGGCGGCGGTGAAGGTCTTCGCGCGCAAGGGCTACTTCGCGGCGCGGGTGGCCGAGATCGCCCAGCGCGCGGGGGTGGCCGACGGGACCATCTACCTGTACTTCCGGGGCAAGGAGGACATCCTCGTCTCCCTCTTCGACGAGCTGATGGCGGAGCACGTGGAGCGGGCGCGCCAGCAGATGCAGGCCGTGGAGGACGCGCCCTCCCGCCTCCGCCTCATCGCCGAGCACCACCTGCGCGCGCTGGGAGCCGATCGCGATCTCGCCGTCGTCTTCCAGGTGGAGCTGCGGCAATCCACGAAGTTCATGGAGCGCTTCACCGCCTCCTGGCTGGGGCGGTACTTCGACCTCGTGGGCTCCGTCATCGAGCAGGGCCAGCGTGAAGGCACCCTGCGCGCGGACGTGCCGCGCAAGCTGGTGACCAAGGCCTTCTTCGGGACGCTGGACGAGCTGGTCACGTCGTGGGTGATCGGCCGGAAGGACTATGATCTGGCCTTGCTGGCCGGGCCGGCGGTGGACCTCCTCCTCCGCGGGGCCGCCGCGGCCGGCGCTTCCGCTTCGGGCCGCGCCGTCCTCAGCGTGGCCACGGGGCGGGGAGGCCGATGAAGATGCCCACACGCACGCTGTGCGAGATCTTCTACCACTCGGTCGACACCTATCGGAAGCCGGACCACCTCCGGGCGAAGCGCGGCGCGAGCTGGGGCGACATCAGCTCCGAGGAATTCCGGCGCGCGGTCGAGGAGCTCTCGATGGGCCTGCGCGCGCTGGGCGTCGAGAAGGGCGATCGCGTGGCCCTGCTTTCCGAGAATCGGCCGGAGTGGGCCTACGTGGACCTGGCCACCTTGTGCGCGGCCGCGGTCGACGTGCCCATCTACCCGAACCTGCCCCCGGCCCAGGTGCTCTACGTCCTGAGCGACAGCCAGGCCAAGGTGGCCTTCGCCTCCACCGCGGCGCAAGTGAAGAAGGTGCTCGAGGTGCGCGCGAAGGCCTCCCACCTCAGGCACGTCATCCGCTTCGACGACCCGCCCCAGGAGGGAACGCTCTCCCTCGACGAGGTGCGCGCGCGGGGGCGCGAAGCGCTGGCCGCGGACCGCGACGCGGTCAAGCGCCGGGCCGCGGAAGCGGCGCCGGAGGATCTGGCCACCCTCATCTACACCTCGGGGACCACGGGCGATCCCAAGGGCGTGATGCTCACCCACGACAACATCGTGTCGAACGTCCACGGGGCCCTGGCCGCCTTCGGTGACTTCGGTCCCAGTGACGTGGCCCTTTCGTTCCTGCCCCTCTGCCACATCTTCGAAAGGATGGGCGGGCACTACCTGATGCTCCAGCAGGGCGTGACCATCGCCTACGCCGAGAGCGTGGAGAAGGTGCCCGCCAACATGGTCGAGGTGCGGCCCACCCTGATGCTCTCCGTGCCGCGCCTCTACGAGAAGATGTACGCGCGCGTGCAGGAGAAAGTGGCGGCCGACTCGGCCTTGAAGCAGCGCATCTTCCGCTGGGCGCTGGGTGTCGGGCGCGAGGTCTTTCACGGACGCGTCGAGCACCGCCACCCCGGCGTCGGGCTCCGCGCCCGGCACGCCCTGGCCGACCGCCTCGTGTTCGCGAAGATCCGCGAGCGGACGGGCGGACGGCTGCGCCTCTTCGTCTCCGGGGGCGCGCCCCTCGCGCGCGAGATCGGGGAGTTCTTCGGCGCCGTGGGCCTGATCATCCTGGAGGGCTACGGCCTCACCGAGACGAGCCCGGTCATCGCCGTCAACCGGCCGGACCGCATGAAGCCGGGCAGCGTGGGGCCACCCCTCCAGAACGTCGAGGTCAAGATCGCGGAGGACGGCGAGATCCTCACCCGCGGCCCCCACGTCATGCAGGGCTACTACAACAAGCCGGAGGCCACGGCGGAGGCCCTCGACCGCGACCGCTGGTTCCACACCGGCGACGTCGGGATCATCGATGCGGAGGGCTTCCTCGTCATCACCGATCGCAAGAAGGACATCATCGTGACCTCGGGCGGCAAGAAGATCGCGCCGCAGCCGATCGAGAACGTCCTGAAGACGAACCCGCTCATCGGCGAGATCGTGATGATCGGCAACAAGCGCAACTTCCCCTCCGCCCTCATCGTCCCCAACTTCGACAACCTCCAGAAGTGGGCGCGCGAGCACGGCGTGACCGCGGCCTCCGCCGAGGAGCTGGTGCGCGACGCGCGCGTGGTCGCCCTCTACGACCAGACGATCAAGGACCTGACCAAGGACCTCGCGCAGTTCGAGCGCATCAAGAAGGTCGCCCTCCTGCCCCGGGAGTTCACCCTGGAGGCGGGCGAGCTGACCCCGACCCTGAAGGTCAAGCGCCGCGTGGTCGAGCAGAAGTACAAGGACGTGATCGACCAGCTCTACGAGGGCGCGGCGGCCTAGAGGCGGGCTTCTTCGGTCGCGCTCACTCGTCCCGTGGGCTGCAGGCCCTCGTAGTGGCGCAGGAACCACTGGTAGGACGAGGCGATGCCCTCGCGGAGCGCGATGCGGTGTCGCCAGCCGAGCCCGTGCAGGCGGCTCACGTCCAGGAGTTTCCGGGGCGAGCCGTCCGGTTTGGTGGTGTCCTGCACGATGACGCCTTGCGGGTGGACGATCTCGCGCACCATCTCCGCGAGGGCGCGGATGGTCAGGTCTTCGCCCGTGCCCACATTGACGTGCGTCTCCTCGTCGTACTGGCGCATCAGGAACACGCAGGCATCGGCCAGGTCGTCGACGTGGAGGAACTCGCGCCGCGGCATGCCCGTTCCCCAGATGACGACTTCGGTTCGGCCCTCCAGCTTCGCGTCGTGGAACTTCCGGATCATGGCGGGCAGGACGTGTGAGCTCGCGAGGTCGAAGTTGTCGTTGGGGCCATACAGGTTCGTCGGCATGGCGGAGATGAAGTTGGAACCGTACTGCTTGCGATACGCCTGGCAGAGCTTGATGCCGGCGATCTTCGCGATCGCGTACGGCTCGTTCGTCCCTTCCAGCGCGCCCGTGAGGAGGTGCTCCTCGCGCATCGGCTGCGGGGCCTCGCGCGGGTAGATGCAGGAGCTGCCGAGGTAGAGCAGCTTCTGGGCGCCGAAGAGGTGCGCGGCGTGCACCACGGTGGCGTGGATCATCATGTTGTCGTAGATGAACTCGGCCGGGCGCGTGGAGTTGGCGAGGATGCCGCCGACCGTACCCGCCACCAGGAAGACGTATTCGGGGCGATTGGCGCGGAACCAGTAGTTGACCGCGGCCTGGTCGCGCAGGTCGAGCTGCTCGCGCGTGGCCACGAGCACGTGGCGAAAGCCCTCCGTGTCCAGACGTCGCAGGACCGCCGAGCCCACCAGCCCGCGGTGGCCGGCGACGAAGACTCGAGAGTCCGGAGTCAGGGGCATGGATCAAAGGTCCCGTGAGCGGCGTCGCCGGAGGTCATTATAGGGCCGACGCATTCCTTGACACCTTTCCGAATCCTGGCCTAACCTGCCGGATGCCGATCGCGGAGGTCGGCGGCGCATGGTTCTCGACTGGCTGGCGAAAGGGAAGGCCGCCGGCCTGCCCGAGCTCGTGGCCCGCAAGCAGTTCGGCAAGGCCGTCGAGCTGGCCCGGGCCCAGCACGACGCGCAGCCGCGGGACGGCCGCCTGCGCCTGCAGCTGGCGGATACGCTCATCGCCGCCGGCCGGGGCCGGGAGGCCGTCCCCTTGCTGCGCGAGGTGGCGGACGACCTGGCGGCGGAGGGGTTCGCGGCCAAGGCCATCGCCATACTGAAGCGGATCCAGAAGATCGACCCCGGCCGCATGGACGTCGAGCGCCGCCTGGCCTCCCTCATCGCGGAACGCGCGCGCCGGGATGCGGCGGCCCCGCGTCCGCCCACCCCCACGGCGCCTCCGGACCTGCCCGAGTTCGGAATGGAAGAGATCGGCGATGGGGAGCTCGACCTCCAAGCGCCGCCGCGTGCCGCCCGGCCCGCGCCCGCCCTCTTCCCCGACTTCTCGGACGAGGAGCTGGTGGCGGTCATGGGCGGGCTGCGCCTCGTCGAATTCAAGGCCGGCGACCTCGTCGTCTGCGAGGGCGAGCCGGGCGACAGCCTCTTCCTCGTCACGACGGGCACGGTCAAGGCCTGGATGCGCAACCGCGAGGGCCGCTACGTCCTGGTGCGAAGGCTGGGCGATGGCGACTTCTTCGGCGAGATCTCCGTGCTGAGCGGGTCGCCGCGCACGGCCACCGTCGTGGCCGCGTCGCCCTGCGAGATGCTCGAGCTGGACCGGAACGCCCTCGACGGCATCACCGCGGCCCATCCGCGCGTGCGCGAGGTGCTGCAGCGCTTCTACGAGCAGCGGGTCGCGACGACGGCGGACGCGCCGTCGCCCGGGGCGGCCTGAGCGTAGGGATTTCCATGGCCGACGATCCCGCGACCACCCCGAAGACGCCACCCGCCGCCGCGCACCGTCCTGGCGCGACCCTGCGGCACGACCTCCGCACGCCCATCAACCAGATCATCGGCTACAGCGAGATGCTGGACGACGACGCCGCGGCCGCCGGCCAGGAGAAGATGTCGGCCGACCTCAAACGGATCGGCCAGGCCGCGCGTGGCATGTTGGAGATGATCGATCGCATCCCCGACGAGCTCGCCGCAACCCCCACGGCGAAGCCGTCACCCGCGGCCACCCCGCCCTCGCCGGCCGCGCCGGAGCCTCCACGTCCGGCCGGGAAGCGGCCCTCCGCGGCCGCCGTGCCCCTTCCGGACGACGAGCCCGGCCCGGCCACGCTGGCCATCCGTGCCGCCGTCTCCAAGCCGGTGGCGGGCAAGGGCACCCTCCTCGTCGTGGACGACAACGAGCTCAATCGCGACATGCTCTCGCGGCGGCTCAAGTCGCGCGGCTACCACGTGCTCACCGCGGACGACGGCCCGCAGTGCCTGGCCATGGTCAAGGCGCAGCGCTTCGACCTCATCCTCCTCGACATCATGATGCCGGGCATGTCCGGGATCGAGGTGCTGAAGATCATCCGCGCCCGCTACACGGTGGCGGAGCTGCCGATCATCATGGCCACGGCCAAGGACACGGGCGTGGACGTGGTGGAGGGGCTGACCCTCGGCGCCAACGACTACGTGACCAAGCCGCTGGACTTCGCGGTCGTCCTCGCCCGCGTCGAGAGCCAGCTCTCCCTCAAACGCTCGATGGAAGAGATCAAGCGCCTGGCCAACGAGCTGGAGAAGCGGAACCGTTTCATCAAGCACACCTTCGGCCGTTACCTCTCCGAGGAAGTCGTGGACCGCCTGCTGGAGACGGAGGAGGGGCTGGCCCTGGGCGGCGAGAAGCGCGAGGTCACGCTGCTCATGTCCGACCTGCGCGGGTTCACGGCCATGGCCGACCGCTACACGCCGGAGCAGGTGGTCCGCGTCCTCAACAACTACCTGGGGACCATGGCGGACCTGATCGTCGCCCACCAGGGCACCATCGACGAGTTCATCGGCGACGCCATCCTGGCCATCTTCGGCGCGCCCGAGAGGCGCGAGGACGACGCCGCGCGCGCCTGCGCCTGCGCCACCGCCATGCAGGTCGCGATGAAGGAGGTGAACGCCTTCAATCGCCGGGAAGGGCTGCCCGAGGTCGAGATGGGCATCGCCGTCAACACGGGCCAGGTGATCGTCGGCAACATCGGGTCGCAGACGCGCGCGAAGTACGGCGTGGTGGGATCGCACGTGAACCTCGCCGGGCGCATGGAAGGGTTCACGGTGGGCGGGCAGGTCCTGGTGTCCGCGTCCACCGTGGAACAGGCGGGGGCGGCCCTCGAGCTCGGCCAGCGCGTGACCTTCCAGGCCAAGGGATTCAAGGATCCGATCGACGTCTACGACCTGGTCGGAGTCGGAGCGCCCTGGAACGCCCGCCTGCCCGTGCGCGACGATCACCTCGCCGCGTTGCGACCGGAGCTGCCGGTCACGGTGGCGGTGCTCGAAGGCAAGCAGATGAGCGACATCACGTTCGAAGGGACGCTGGTGCGCGCGTCCGACAACGCGGCCAGCCTGCGCGCGGGCCGCGCCCTGCGCGCGTTCACGAACCTGCGGCTGCGCCTCAAGGGGGCGGACGGACAAGCGCGGCCCGGCGACCTCTATGCGAAGGTCGCGTCGGGGGAGACGGGACCGGACGGCGGAGTGCTGGTGCGCTTCACCTCCGCCTCCCCCGAAGTGATGGACGCTCTCCGGCAGGCCCTCGCCAGGAGCAGCCCCGCTACCTGAGGTTGTTGCCGGCGGTGGCGACGCCCAGCGACTGAACCGTGGCCTCGTCGGCGTCCCCCGTGGCCGGTTGCCGCTGGTCGAGCTGGTAGCTGGCCAGGGCGTCCCGCGTGGCCTGGTCGAGGTTCCCCGTCGGCTCGCCCGCGTAGTAGTTGCGGCTCCTCAGCGCGCGCTGCAGCGACTTCACCACGTCCGCGGACGTGTAGATGTTCCGATCGCCGTCGACGCGGCTTCCGCCGGTGGCGGCGAGGGTGGCCGTCTTCGCGAGCTGCATGGTCAGGATCGTGCCCGGGCTGACGTGCACGGTCTCCGGCCCGAGGCCGGACTTGGCCCATTCGTCCGCGAGGTCGTCGCGGTCGGCGCCGCTGATGCCGACGAGCGTGTCCACCTTCATGTCCGCTTCGGTGCCCTGACCGATGAGGATGACGTCCACCTTGCGGCCGGTCGTGATCTTGCCCTGCTGCTCGAGGATCTTCTTGCGCTCGTCGGCCTTGAGGCTCACGAGGACGCCGTCCACGGGATAGGTCCGGCCGCCCGCGCTCAGCGACTCGAACTTGACGCCCACGGCCGCCGACTTCGCGCCGTCCCGGGGCGAACGCACCGACTTGATGGTGCCGGTCACCGTGCTGCCGGAGGGGATGGCCAGCTGGCCGTCCACCCAGAGGCCGCGTATGACGGTGGCGGTGAAGGTGTCGCCCTTGATCGCCAGCTCGCTGTCGAAGGCAGAGGCGCTCTTGAGCTCGAGATAGGTGCCCTTGGGGATCGTGACGTCCTTGGCGGACGCGGCGGCGACGCTGGCGATGGCGCCGACGGCCAGTGCGGCCGCGGTCAGGGATTGCTTCATGTGCTCCTCCATCGAGGCCAGTTTTCAGTCTAGGCGACGGGGCCTCGATGGCGCAGGGCGGGGGACGCCTTTTTCGGCGCCGCCCGGAAGCCTAGCGGAGCGCCTCCACGCGGAAGATCTCCATCTCCCCCTTGCCCTTGACCGGGATCAGTCCGAGCGACCGCCCCTGGCATTCGGCTTTGATGCGCTGCCACGCCGACGCGCTGACGTTGACGCCCGCCTTGGAGCCGTGGCTCTCCACGCGCGCGGCCGTGTTGACCGTGTCTCCCCAGAGGTCGTAGAGGTATTGCTTCCGTCCCACCACCCCCGCCACCACCGGCCCCGCGTGGATCCCCACCCGCACGTCCCATCCCGCAGGCAGGTTCTTGGCCGCGCTCACCATCTCGAGGCCGCAGCGCACGGCGGAGAGGACGGGATTGGCGGCGGGCAGGAGCAGGCCGGCCGTGCTCATGAACGAGTCGCCGATGGTCTTGATCTTGTACATCTCGTGGCGGGCGGAGAGGTCCTCGTAGGCCTCGAAGAGCTGCTGCAGCGCGGCCACGATCTCCTCCGGCTGGCGGGAGGCGGAGTACGGCGTGAACCCCACGATGTCGCAGAAGAGCACGGCCACGTCCTCGTGGCGGCGGGGGGCGACGAAGCCGTTGGACTTGAGCTCCTTGACGATGTCGGGAGGCAGGATCACGTGCAGGAGCTCGTCCGAGCGCTTCTTCTCCGCCTCGATCTGGCCGAGGTAGAGGACCTCGCGGTCGCGCAGGCGCTTCTTCTCCAGGCTGGCCCCGATGCGCGCGCGCAGGACGACGGGGTTGAAGGGCTTGGGCAGGTAGTCTTCGGCCCCGATCTCGATGCAGCGCACCACGCTCTCGATCTCGTCCAGGGCGGAGATCATGATGACGGGAATGTGGCGCAGGGCGACGTCGCCCTTGAGCTGATCGAGCACCTGGTAGCCGTTCATCTCCGGCATCAGGATGTCGAGGAGCACGAGGTCGAACGGCTCCGCGCGCAGGCGCTCCAGGGCCTCGCGGCCGTTCTGGGCGGTGAAGGGCGTGTAGCCCTGGCGGACGAGCCGCCGCGAGAGCATGTCGCGATTGATCTCGTTGTCGTCCACGACGAGGATGCGGCCGCCCTCCGCCGGCTTGCGGTCCTGCTCGTCGCGCGTGCGCAGCGACGAGACCGCCTGCTCGATCATCGTGGACACTCGCGCGGCGCGCTCCTCCGTCACCCCGCTGCGGGCCCCCGTGGAAAGGCGCCCGAGGTCGTCGATCACGGACAGGAGCTTCTGGCCGGCGCCGTGGATTCGCTTGAGGTCGTCGATGGAGCCTTCCTGGCCGGACGAGGTGGCGTCCTCGATGAGCATCTCGCTGTAGCCGAGGATGGCATTGACGGGCGTGCGCAGGTCGTGGCGGATGCGCGCGCTGGCCGCCTCCAGCTCGTCCGCGCTTCCGACGCCGAGGTGGGCCGGATCCAGGATCTCGTTGATCAGGGTCAGGAGGGCGCGCCCGGCCGTCTGGATCCTCTCCAGATCCGGGCGCACCTGGGCCGGGGCCTCGTCCTCCAGCAGCATTTCGCTGTAGCCGAGGATGGCGTTGACGGGCGTGCGCAGCTCGTGGCGCAGGTGCGCGAGGAGGGCGTCGCGGGCGCGATCCGGCGGCCCGCCCGCCGCGATCGTCATGCGGAGGGCTTGGCGCGGGCCCCCAGCAGCGCTTCGATCTTCCCGAGCAGGCGCGGCAGCTCGATGGGCTTGGTGTCGTAGTCGTCGCAGCCCGCTTCGAGCGCCTTCTCGCGGTCTCCCGACATCGCGTGCGCGGTGAGGGCGATGATCGGCGTCGCCTTCACCGCGTCCTTGGCCTTGAGCTGCCGGGTGGCTTCCCACCCGTCGATCACGGGCAGGCTCATGTCCATGAGGATGAGATCGGGGCGGGTGGACTGGGCCAGGTCGACCCCCTGCTGGCCATCCACGGCGATCACCACTTCGTAGCCGCGGCGCTCGAGCCGCCGGGACAGCATGTCCCGGTTCATCTCGTTGTCCTCCACCAGCAGGATCTTGGGCATCCAGGGTCCTCGTCCTCAGGCGCGTCGGCGTCGCGCAGGGTGCGCGTAAGCCGTTAATTAACATAGGGAATCGGGAAAGACAACGAAGGGCGCCACGCGCCCGAGTTGGTTGAATGTTCTCACCCCATGAGGGATGATCCCGACCCTGTGATCGTCATCCCCGGGGCGCCGCGATGGGTGCTCGCCACCGTGATCGGCGCGGCGCTCCTGACCGGTCGACCGGGTTTGCTGGCGGCCACGCCGATCGCACCCCAGGCCGTAGCGGCCCCCGTTCCCTCACCCTCACCCTCACCTTCGCCTTCCCTGACGCCGGAGGAGCGCGCGCGCGAGGCGGAGAAGGAGAGCCTGGAAGAGGCGGAGCCGGCGCCAAGCCCGTCTCCGTCTCCGAGTCCGTCTCCGTCTCCGTCCGTTCCGCCGACCCCGCCCCCGTCTCCGAGCCCGTCTCCGTCCGTTCCGCCGACCTCGCCCCCTTCGCCGAGCCCTGTTCCCTCACCGGAGCCGGCCGCCCCTGACCAGCCCTCTCCGAGCCCCTCGCCCTCGCCGTCGGAGGAGCCGACGGGCCAGCCCACGTCCACGCTGATCGAGAAGCTGCCCACCTTCCGGGACATCGAGGACATCGACCTCACGACGCTCCTGAAGCTCACGGCGGGAGAGGAGGGCGCACGCACCGGCGATGACGAGCCCGGCCTCGCCACCGTCCTCTCCGAGGAAGACATCCGCCGAAGCGGCGCGCGCACGCTGACGGAGGTGCTGCAGACGGTGGCCGGCCTGGAGGTCCTCAGGGACGGTCTCGGTCGTGCGCGCGTCGTCGTGCGCGGAGCGCCGGGCGGGACCTCCGCGGGCAGCTCCGAGAACGTGCTCGTCACCCTCAACGGAATGCGCCTCAACGACGGCGTCTTCGGGGGGGCGACGGCCGTGAACCTCGACCTGCCCGTCGACAACGTCAAGCGCATCGAGATCGTGCGCGGCCCGGGCTCCGTCGTGAGCGGCCCCGGGGCCGTGCTCGGCGTCATCAACATCGTGACCGAAGGCGTCGACACCTTCCGGCGCGACGAGCTGACCCTGGGCGCGGGCTCGTTCAAGTCGTTCCTCTACAACTACCGCTACGGGACGACGTTCCACGACGTGAGCCTGGCCGGGTTCATGGAGTACGCGTACACGGGCGGGCCCGAGCTCGACGTGGCCGCCGACGCCCAGACGGGCCGCGATCGCGACCAGGCTCCCCTGGGCATCCGCGCCTCGTCGCTCGCGCCCGGGCACACCGTCGACGACCGGAAATCGCTCGACGCCAACCTGTCCATGGCCTACCGGCGGCTCATCTTCCACGCGCGCCTGAAGAAGGAGAACGCGGGCGGCTTCGTCGGCCTGCTCGACACCCTGGGCCGCCAGAACCGGTTCGCCACCACCCAGAGCAACCTCAGCCTCGAATACCGCCGTGACCTGCGCATCGGGGACCTCCACGCCCGGGCCAGCTATACGGACAGCCGCATCACCGAGGTGTTCGACGTCTATCCGCCCGATTTCACGCTGCTGCGCGGCAGCGCGCGCGTCTTCTTCCCGGGCGGCGTCCTGTTCCAGGAGGACCTCAAGTCCCGCCGGCTGGGCCTGGACGCGCTGCTGGAGCGGCGGCTGGCCGCGCATCATTCCCTCACCGCGGGGGCGCTCCTGGAGCACGAGTCGACGTTCGGGTTGCGCGCGCTCACGAACTTCGATTTCGAGCGCCAGCAGCCCCTGCCCGCCTTCGTCTCGGTGCCGGCGCTGGTACCCGACGCCGGCCGCACCGTGGCCAGCCTGTACGCGCAGGACGCGTGGAACCCGACCTCGCGGCTGGGAGTGACCGGGGGCCTGCGCCTGGACCACTACAGCGACGCCGGGGCGAGCCTGCAGCCGCGCCTCTTCGGCGTCTATCGGTTCCCGCGCAACCTGACCGTGAAGCTCGGATATGGGCGCGGGGCGCGCGCGCCCAGCTTCCTCGAGCAGTTCTACGGCTCTCCCGCTTTCCGCGCGAACGCCGCCCTCGACCTCGTGCGCAGCGACTCGCTGGACGCGACGGGGATCTACCGGCGCAAGGACCTGCGCCTGGCCGTCTCCGCCTACCGCACCTGGCTGCGGGACGGCATCGGGCCGGACGTGGAGGGGATCGTGGCCGTGGGCACGCCCCCGCCGACTCTCCGGAACTTCGCCGGGATCGATGCCCGCGGGATCGACCTCGAGGCCTCGCGCACGCTCTCGGGCAGCCGTTCGGTCGCCTTCGTCTATTCGCTCCAGCACGCGGAGGACAGCCGGACGGGCCGGCGGCTGGCCGGCGTGCCGTCGCACCTGGGCCGGGCCTCCGCGACCTTCGGCGCGGGCAAGTACGTCATCTTGTCGCCGAGCCTGACCGTCCGCGGCTCGCGGCCGCGCGCCGCCGGCGATACGCGGCCCGACCGCGACGGGTACGCGCTCTTCGACCTCGCGGCGCGCATCCACAACTTCCACCCTTCCCTCGAGCTCAGCGCGGTCGTGCGCGACCTCTTCGGCACGGACTACTTCGACCCCGCGCCCGTGGGCGGCTTGCCCGGCGACTACCCGCGGACGGGCCGTTCCCTGTTCATCAAGGCGAAGTACAGGTTCTAGGATGGGGCCCGGATCACGGCGGGGCCGATGGTGCCGGGGAAGCGGCCGCGGCCTGCTCGCGACCGCGCTGGCCGCCCTGCTCTGCGCGCCCGCGGCGGGCACGGAGCCGATGTCCTTCCCGGCCGACGTGCAGATCACCCTGCTGCTCAAGATCCTGACCTACGATCGCTCCTTCACGGCCAAGGCCAAGTCCGCGGTCACCATCGGCGTGGTCTACGTGGCCGCCGATCCGGAGTCGGTCAAGGCCAAGGACGAGATCCTGAAGACGCTGCAGCTGGTGGCCGACCGCACGATCAAGAACGTGCCCATCCGGGCCGTGGCCCTCGAGTACCGGGATCCCGCGGGGCTGGGGAAGATCGCGCAGAAGGCGGGGATCAACGTCTTCTACATCGCGCCCGGCAACGCGGATTCCCTGCGCGAGCTCCTGCGCGTGAGCCACACCCAGGGCATCACCACCGCCACCGGCGTGCCCGAATACGTCCAGCGCGGGGTGGCCATCGGGATCGGCAAGAAGGCGGACCAGCGGCCGGACATCCTGATCAACCTGCCCAGCTCGCGGCAGGAGGGCAGCGAGTTCGACGCCAGCCTCCTGCGCATCGCCACGGTGGTGAAGTGATGCTGCGCTGGATCATCCGCAAGCTCTCCATCCGCGGCAAGATCGTCGCCATCACCATGATCACGTCCCTGGTCGCGGTCGTGGTCGCGTGCGCGCTCTTCATCTTCTACGACGTGGACTCCTTCCGCCGCAAGATGAAGGAGGACATCAAGGTGGTGGCGGAAGGCCTCGTCATCAACTCGACGCCCGCGCTGGACTTCGGCTCCCTCGATTCCGCCAAGGACATCCTGGCCGCGCTGCGCGCCTACGAGCACATCGAGACCGCCATCATCTTCGATGACAAAGGCAAGACGGTGGTGTACCGGCGCCCGGACGCGCCGGAGGAGCCGCCACCCGCCCTGCGCCCGGACGGAGACCCCTATTTCGAGGGCAACCACCTCGAGATCTTCCGCAGCGTGCGCCGGGACAAGGAGACGCTGGGCACGGTCTACGTCCGGGAGGACCTCGAGGAGCTGCGCTCGCGCACCGCGACCTACACGAGGGTCGCCGTGTTCGTGGTGCTGGGCTCGCTGCTGGTCGCCCTCGTCCTCTCCTCGCGCCTGCAGAAGCTGATCTCCGCGCCCATCCTCCGTCTGGCCGACGTGGAGAGCCGCGTGAGCCGCGAGAAGGACTTCTCGCTGCGCGCGGTGAAGGACTCCGACGACGAGCTGGGCGTCCTCATCGACGGCTTCAACGACATGCTCGTGCAGATCCAGGAGCGCGACGCCGAGCTCACGGTGGCCAAGGAGGGGGCGGAGCAGGCCAACCGCACCAAGAGCGCCTTCCTCGCCAACATGAGCCACGAGCTGCGCACGCCCCTCAACGCCATCATCGGCTACAGCGAGATGCTGCAGGAGGAGGCGGAGGACAGCGGCCGCACCGAAGCCGTGCCCGACCTCCGGAAGATCCACGGCGCGGGCAAGCACCTCCTGGCCCTCATCAACGACATCCTCGACCTCTCGAAGATCGAGGCCGGGAAGATGGAGCTGTTCCTCGAGACCTTCGAGGTGCGGCACCTGGTGGACGAGGTGCGCTCCACCATCCATCCCCTGATCGAGAAGAACGGGAACGTGCTGGAGCTGGATTGCCCGCCGGACGTCGACGGCATGCATGCCGACGTCACGCGCGTGCGCCAGATCCTGTTCAACCTCCTCTCCAACGCGTCGAAGTTCACGGAGGGCGGCACCGTCCGCCTCCTGGTCCGGCGCGAGGAAGCGGACGACGGCGACACCGTGGTCTTCCGGGTGACGGACACCGGGATCGGGATGACGGAGGAGCAGCTGGGCAAGCTGTTCCAGGCCTTCTCGCAGGCCGACGCGTCGACGTCACGCAAGTACGGCGGCACCGGCCTCGGCCTCGTCATCTGCCGCCGCTTCGCCCAGATGATGGGCGGCGACGTCTCCGTCGAGAGCACGATGGGCGAAGGTTCCATCTTCACCGTGCGCCTGCCCGCGCGCGTGAAGCGGCCGGTCAAGGAGGCCACCATCGTCCCCACCACGGCGGCCGCCCTGGGTTTGACCCCCGCCAGCCACCCCGCGCCCGAGGACCCCTCCGCCCCCAGCAAGGGCACGGTGCTCGTGATCGACGACGATCCCAATGCCTGCGAGCTGATGGTGCGCTCGCTGTCGAAGGAAGGGTTCCGCGTGCTGACCGCGACCGAGGGCGTGGACGGCCTGCGCCTGGCCCGCGAGTTCCACCCGCACGTCATCACCCTCGACGTCTTGATGCCGGGCATGGACGGCTGGAGCGTGCTGCGGGAGCTCAAGGCGGACCCCAAGCTCTCCGCCATCCCCGTCATCATGATCACGATGGCGGACGACCGCAGCACCGGCTACGCGCTGGGGGCCTCGGACTACCTCACCAAGCCCATCGACCGCGAGCGGCTGGCCGCCAGCGTGCGGCGGTACCGCCAGGGCACCGAGGGCGTGCTGGTCGTGGAGGACGACGACGACACGCGCGAGATGATGGTCCGTACCCTCGGCAACGACGGATGGACGGTGCGCGCGGCGGCGAACGGCCGGCTCGCCCTGGACCGCGTGCGCGAGAGCGTGCCCGAGCTCATCCTGCTCGACCTGATGATGCCGGAGATGGACGGCTTCGAGTTCATCGCCCACCTGCGCGAGAACGAGGCGTGGCGCTCCATCCCCGTGGTCGTGCTCACGGCCAAGGACATCACCCCCGAAGACCACCTCCGCCTGCAGGGGAACGTGCGCAAGGTGTTCCGGAAGGCGAGCTTCAGCCGCGACGAGCTGATCGAGGAGATCCGCGCCGCCATGGAGCCGCGCGGGTCCGGCCCCCTGGAGTCGCAGGCGAGCTAGCGCTTCCGGACCTGCCCCACGATCTCGGAGTGGACGGGGACGCCGCCCATCTCAGGCGGCACGGCCGTGCAGGCGCGGACCAGGTCCACCTTCACGGCGTAACCGTCGCCGTGGCGCGTGATGCCGATGCCGGTGACCTCGGGACGATCGGCCAGGGCCGCGCGCACCCTCTCCTTGGCCGCGCGCGCCTCGTCCAGGGTGGCTCCGGTCACCGCGCGCACCCGCGGCTCATTTCGTGGCCAGGTTCGCCTTGAGCTGGTCGAACACGGCCGCGATCGGGTTCGCGAAGGTCAGGCCCTTGCCGTTGCTGCCGCCCTGATCGCCGCCCGCGAAGAGCAGCGCCGCCGCCTCGTGGCCGAGCGAGGTGAAGATCAAGGATCCGCTGTCGCCCCCCTGGCTGAAGGGCTCGGTGGAGGCGCCCTCGATCTCGATCTGGCCGTCGAAGCGGAGATTGCCCTGGTCGTACCCGACCACGAGGTTGTCGAGCTCGAAGGCGGTGACGCGTCCGCGCGTGTGGCCCGTGGTGCGCCCGATCTTCTCGACGAGGTCGATCTCTTCCGCGGGCGGGGCGGTCGCGCTGGACAGCGTGCCCACGCCGGTGAGCGCGGCCGCCTTGAACGTGACCTTCGGATCCAGAGCGGCCAGGGCACAGTCCACGAGGTTCACCCCCGCCGTCTTGAGCTTCACGAACCCGTCCAGGGTGCCGATGCGGTCGCGCGGGCTCTTTCCGCCGTCGTAGGCGCCGGGCTGGAGGATGGCGTCCCCGGCCTTGCCGCGGTTCTCGTCGGCGAGGACGTGGTTGTTGGAGAGGACGCGCAGCGCGCCGCCCTTGCGCAGGCGCACGAACGCGCCCAACGTCCCCGCCGTGATCTTGTAATGGCCCACGGAGAGGCCGATGAGCAGCGGCCGCTTGCGCGTCTGCTCCCACGGCAGTGCCTGCTTCACGACGTGGCCGACGTAACGCACGTCGACCTCGCCGCGCGCCTTGCGGCGGATGCCGTCGACCTGACGCGTGTTCTCGAGCCCGCGGCGCTGGACGCGCAGGGCGAGGCGATAGTCCCCGGGCGTGGGCCGGGTGATGCCGAGGGCCAGCGTGCGCGCGACGGGATCGACGTCCTCGATGGGCCGGGCCGTCATCGACCAGACGCCTCCGGCGGAGAGATCGGCGGCCGGGACCGAAGTCACCTCCTCCAGGAGCTGAGCCTTGAGCGCGCGCGCGGAGTCGAGACGCATGGGGTACCGCCAAGTCCAGTATACCGGCGTCGCGCCTGGGATCGCCGCGGCCCGACGCTCCACGCAGCCGGTTGATTCCGCGGAGGTTGCCCTCTAAAATCGCCTTGCTCCACGAGGACCCTGAATGGCCGAGAAGCGTCCATCGCTCAACGTCCTCTCCGGGCCGTTGTCCGGCCGGAAGCTGGTCCTCGAGGATGCGGTCGACAACATCCTCATCGGCAGCGATCCCTCGTGCGGGTTCGTCCTCGACACGCCCGGCGTGAGCCCCATCCATGCCCGTCTCTGGGTGGACCTCAACGGGGCGACCGTCTACGACACGAACAGCCCGAACGGCGTCTACGTCAACGACGACCGCGTGGTGAAGGAAGCGGCCGTCCGCAACGGCGACATCCTGTGGCTCGGCCCTCCCGGGGAAGAAGGGTCCGTGCTCATCCAGTGCATCCTCCCCCCCCCGCCGCCGGCCCCGGCAGAGGGATCGCCGCAGCCGGAGGCGGCGACGCCGCCCCCCCTGCCCTCGCGCGAGGCGACGGCGCCCATCGACAGCGGCGCCACCATGGCCTTCGGAATGCCCGCGTACCTGGGCGACGAGCCCGAGGCGGCGGAGACGCCTCCCGCCGCCGACACCGAGGCGAGCGACGTCGATTCGACGGTGGTCATGACCTCGTCGGACATCATGGAGCCGGCCGCGCCCGCCGTGGTCGAGCACGCGCCCGCGGATGCCTCCGCGCTCCTGGACGTTTCCGAGGGCCTCGAGCTCGACGAGCCGCCGGCCGTGTTTCCGCCTCCGATCCCCGCCCCGCCGGCGCCGCCGCCGCCCGCGGAACTGCCCGAGGAGCACGGGGCCTTCCCGGACTTCGAGGTCGAGCCGACGGTGGCCATGGCACCGCCGCCCCTCCCGCCGCGCGCGCCGGCTTCGCCCACGCCCGCCGAGCCGGAGTTCTCCGAGTTCGAAGAGGACATGCAGCCGACGGTGGTCGACGTGCCCGCGCCGACCATCGCCCACGCGGGCGCGCCGCCGGTGCCCGCAAAGCCGGGCCCCCCGCCGGCCGGTAAAGCCGCCGCGCCGGCCATTAATGAAGATGACGCGGTGGACGCGGCCACGGTGATGTATCGACGGCTCGCCAGTCCGCCCGCTCCCCCGGTGCCCGCCCCTCCCGCCGCGGCACCGGCCCCGCCGCGCGCGGCGGCGCCACCCGCCGCCACGCC
>DASTLK010000209.1:0-10233 GCA_035715025.1 Vicinamibacteria bacterium | reverse complement strand
CAGGGTGGCCTGCACGTCGGTCAAGTGCGTCACGACGTTGACGAGGAGCACGAAGTCGAAGGGTCCCTGCAGGCGGGCGAGCAGCTCCGGGTCGCTGCCGTCTCCCTGCACGAACTGCATCGCCGCGGAGCCGTAGGCCTGGCCGGCGGCGGCGATGGCGGGCTGCGACAGGTCCACGCCCACGCCGCGCGACGGGCGCAGCGCGGCCAGCAGGTGGCCGCTGCCGCAGCCGACGTCGAGGACGGCCTGTCCCGGCGAGACGCGCGTCTGCAGGACGCGCGTCAGGTACGAATAGAAGTAGCGCCGCGCCCGGCGCGCGCGCTCGATGCCGTCGTGGTGCTCCTCGTAGAAGCGCTGGACCTCTTCGACGAGAGGATCCTTGCGCTCGAGGACCTCGCCCAGCGACCGCGCGTGTGGCCCCAAAGCGGGCTACACGGTAGCACGCGGCGGCGCCCCGGAAAACCGCGGTCTAGGTCCTCACCCATACCGCGCTCGCGCGCAGGGCGAGCGCCGGCGCGAGCGGCCGCAGCCAGTGGTCGAGACGGATCGCGGCGGGCGCGGCCGGGGCGGGAAGCAGGGAGGCCCTCCGGAAGCCGAGGGTCATCAGGTAGGCGAAGCCGTTGAGCAATTGCACTCGCGGCGGCGCGAACCCCAGCCTCGCCCAGTCCTCCATGGCCGTGCGGCGGACGACGAGGGGCAGCACGGCGGCATTCCCGTCGAACGCCTCCTTCCCGAGGTCCCCCGTGGCGGCGAACGGCTCCCAGGGGTCGGAGAACGTGCAGCTCTCCTGGTGGAAGACGCGATAGATCACGAAGGACAGCGGCGTCACCCACGGTTCGACCAGGGCCAGGCGGCCGCCGGGGCGGAGCACGCGAGCCGCCTCGGTGAAGAACCAACGCGGACGCGCCAGGTGATGCAGGACGTCCAGGCCGACCACGGCGTCGATGGCGGCCTCCCGCAGCGGCAGCCGCAGCGCGTCGGCCACGACCTCGTTCCAACCCGTCACCGCGAGCTCCGTGGCGATCCAGCGCAGATCCGGACGACGTGCGCGCGCGTGCGCGGCGAACGCTCCCATGCCGGCTCCGATCTCGAGGGTGACCGCTCCTCGTGGAAGCTGATCGAGCAGGAGATCGAACCAGACCGCGTACACGAGGCGCAGCGCCGGCTTCGTCTGCCAGATGGCCCGATGCCGCGCGAGCTGTTCGCCGCTCACGGGGCCGATCCGGGGCGTCGTCCCGAAGGGGACGGCACGCTACTGGAAGAACCAGTATTGGAACGACGCGTAGCGCCCGGCCAGCTCGAGCCGCGGCCGCTCCCCGCGCACGAGGTTGCCGGTGATCCGGATGACGACCTCGTTCCAGCCCGGCCGGGTGTGGACGTTCGCGCGGCCCATGGCCTGGCCGTCCACGGAGATGGTGAAGGCCGCCTCCGGGAACTCGACACCCACCCGGCGCGGTCCGCTCGCCTGCAGCAGGCTCGCGTCGATGGCGGGCGCGGTACGCAGCACCATCAGCAGCTCGCGGCCGGGCCGGGCGGCGATGCGGAAGGACTCGCCGCCCAGGATCGCGCGTCCGCCGTCCGCGATGGGGACGTTCGCATCCGGGTAGGCGTCCACCCGCGCGGTGCCCCACACGGGAGCGGCGCCGGCCGAGGAGACGAACGAATACTGGTGGGCCGCCTCCTCGCGCGAGTCACACACGTTGAGGCGGTCCACCTCGGTGAGGCCGCGCACGGCGGCCAGCGTCTCCGCGGCCGCCGGCTCGCCGCCGCGCTCCAGCAGCTCGTACCTCATCGGGTAGATCTCGATCTCGTCCGCGAAGCTGGCCGTCCGGAACAGGGCCGGACCGCTCACGAGCTCCCGCATGATGGGGAACCGGTCCTGCGCGGCCACGCTGGTGATGAGGAAGGCCGGGCGCTCGGAGGGAGGGAGGCGGCGCAGGCCCTCGAAGGCGTCGGCTTCCCGCTCCGCGGCGTGATCGCCGAAGAACGCGGGCGTCGTGACGCCGTGGAGGTTGAGGCTGCGGTGCCCCGTCAGATACTCGACGCTGGTGGCCAGGTTGGCCATGCGCGTGCCCGGAGGGACGTTGCGGCGGATCCACTGCGCGGCGGCGACGTCGCGGCGGTAGATGTCGCCCGCCATCTCGCCGTAGAGGGCGGCGAAGCGCAAGGTCGAGAGCGCGGCCAGACCGACCCACACCAGGGCCGCGATGCGGAACGTCGCGCGCTCGCGCTGCGCGTCGCGGATCGTGGCCGCCGTGACCAGCCCCAGACCGGCGGCGCCGAGGGCCAGGAGCCCTGGAAACGCCCACAACACGTACCGCTGGAACTGCGACCCGAGGAACACGTTGGGGGTGACGAGCGCGAACACCGCGGCCGCCGTCGAGAGCCAGCCCGCCACCCCGCGGCGCAGCGCGCGCGGGGGCAGGACCGCGGTGGCCGCGATCGCAGGCAGAACGAGCGGAGGCAGGAAGAGCGAGGCCCATCCGCGCCCGAGCCCGATCGGCACCTGCGAGGGGTAGAAGCCGAGGAGCAACCCGCGCACGAGGTCCACACCGTATTCCGTCGAGAGGGCCAGCCCCTGGTTGAGCCCGTAGCTCGCGAAGAGCGACTTGTCGGCGGCGGAGGTCCCGAGCCAAGCGCCGGTGAGGGTCCGGTACAACACGAGGACGGCGAGGCCGGCGGCCACGGGCATCCAGATCCGCAGGCCCCGGCGGCGAAGGAGGACGCCGCGCTCGGCGGCGCGCTCCTTCGACAGCGTCCAGGCGAGAGCCAGCGCGAGCGCGATGGGGAGGCCCTCCGGCCGCGCCAGCGCGAGCAGCACGCCCGGCGCCGTCCAGAGGGGGACGCCGGCGTCCGCGCTGGCCAGCCACCGCTCGAGGAGCCACAGGGCGAGGAAGAGGAAGAGCGCGATGTCGGATCCGTAGAAGAAGGACCAGACCACCGGCCCGCCGAGGGCGACGAGCAGCCCCGCGAGAGCGCCTTCGCGCGGACCGGCCAGGCGGAGCGCGACCGTCCGCGCGAGCAGGACGGAGCCCGCGTAGAGCGCGCCGCCGCAGAGGATGGCGAACGCGACGAGGCCCTCGCCGCGGATCCCCAGCGCCTGGGGCAGGGCGAGCGCGAGCGTGAACAGGAGGCTGGTCGCCCCCGTGGAGGGTGGCTCTCCGGGGTTGTACCGGAATGGGTGTCCCTCGGCGATGGCGCGGGCGTACTGGCAGACGAGGTACAGGTCCGCGACCTGGGGCACGAAGTGTCCGCCCGTCGCCGCGAACATGAAGAAGAGGAAGGCGCCTGCCACCACGGCCGCGACGGCGAGGAGTACGAAGGCGGGACGGCGCACGAGTGGCGGGTCGCGCGGCCCCGCAGCGTCTCCTGCCCCGTCCGCCATTGCCGCGAGATGATACAACGCGACCGGCGCGCGACCGCGACTCGCCGGACGTGCTTGACTGCCCAGCGCTTCGGCGGCAACATCCGGGGCGTTGCCCACGCAGGTGCCCACGCCGCATGCTGGAGAACGACGCGCTCGCTGAGGCGCCGGGAGCGCTCTGGCCCCTGGCGGCGCTCGCGATCGGCCTCATCGTCGGCAGCTTCGCGAACGTGTGCATCCACCGGCTCCCGCTCGGGGAGTCGGTGGCCAGACCACGGTCGCGCTGCCCCGCCTGCCGCACGCCCATCGCGGCCGTGGACAACGTCCCGGTCCTCAGCTACCTCGTCCTGCGAGGGCGCTGCCGCCACTGCCGTGCCGCGATCTCCTGGCGTTATCCGGCGGTGGAAGCCGCGAACGGCCTGCTCTACCTCGGCTTCGCCCTTCTCGACGGCCCCTCGCCGCGGGCCGTGGTCGACATGGCCCTGGCCACGACGCTGCTCATCCTGAGCCTCATCGACCTCGACCACCAGATCCTGCCGAACGCCATCACCCGTCCGGGGATCGCCGCCGGAATCGCCGTCAGCGTGACGGCGTGGGCGCTCGGGTGGAACGGAGTGCCGACGCCGCTCGAGTCGCTCGCCTCCGCCATCGGGGGATACGTCGCCTTCGCGGCCATCGCCGCCGTCTATCGGCGGACGCGCGGAGCGGAGGGACTGGGCCAGGGGGACTGGAAGCTGGCGGCGATGCTGGGAGCATTCCTCGGCTGGGAGAAGATGCTGCTCACCGTCCTGCTCGCCTCGATCGCGGGCACGGTGGTGGGGCTCGCGCTCATGACCGCGCGCGGGAAGTCCTCCCAGCATCCCTTGCCGCTCGGCACGTTCCTCGGCTTCGCCGGGATCTTCGTGCTCTTTGCCGGCACCAGCATGCTCGACTGGTACAAGGGATTCTTCCGCGGATGAGCGTGGGCCTGCCGACGCGGCGCGCCTACGTGGTGGCCGCGCTTCTCGGCGTGGGCGCCCTCGACCTGCACGCCACCGCGGTCGGCCTTCGCGCGCACACGCGCCTCCTCGCGCACACGCTCTCCGGCGCGCGCATGGCGACGGCCCAGGCCCGTCCGAGGCTGATGGCCGCGGTGGCGGCCGGCGACGCGGATGCGCCGCGACGTGCGGTCGTGGCCGCGCTCGACGCCGGCATCGCGACCAGCGCCGAGGCCTTCCTCACCGACGGAAGACGCCTCGCCGCCCAGCCGGACGCGGCGCCCTCGTCGCATTGGCTCACCCCGGTGGAGATGCAGCGGCTCCGCGCGGGCGAGGTCCTCACCGTCACGCAGCTCGCCGGCCCCTCGCCGCGCGTGCTCGCGTACGTGCTCTTGACCGGCAGCGCTGCGCCCGTCGTCCTCCGCCTGGCCACCGACGCCTCCGACCTCGTCGCCGACCTCCGCGACCGGCAGGAATCCTTCCTCACCCAGGCCATGGCCCTCGTCCTCGTCCTCGGCACCATCGCGCTGCTGGCGCCGTCGCGAGGCGAGCCCTCTCCGGCCTCGCCTCCCGTCGCCCTCGTCGCCTACGAGGAGGCGATGGAGAGGCTGCGCGCGCGCGACCAGGAGACCTCCCGACGTCATCAGAAAGAGCGCACTCGCATGGAAGGCGAGCTGCGCGACAAGGAGCCGTTCGTCCGTGCGGGCGAGCTCACCGTCGGCGTCGTCCACGAGGTCCGGAACGGCCTCGCCACCATCGTCGGCTACGCGAGGCTGATGCAGTCGGGCGGAGGCGCGGCGGCCGAGCACGCGCGCGCCATCCTGGAGGAGTGCCAGACCCTGGAGACCGTCGTGCGGCGGTTCATGGAGTTCGTGAAGGACGACGCGCTGCATCCCGCGACCTTCGACCTGGTCCGGATGCTCTCGCGGGTCGTCGCTCGCGAGTCGAGAGGGCGCTCGGGACCCGAGATGGTCCTGCCGCGCGCCGAGGCGGGCTCCATCGAGGCGGATGAGGACGTCCTCGAGCGCGCGTTCGAGAACCTGGTCCGCAACGCACGCGACGCCGCCGGCCCCGCCGGACACGTCTGGATCGAGTTCGAGCGCGATGGCGGCTCCGCGGTCGTCACCATCGCCGACGACGGGCCCGGGATGCCGGCGGCGGTGCGCGACAGCCTGCGCCCTTTCTTCACGACCAAGTCGGGCGGGCTCGGCCTCGGCCTCCCCTTCGCCTTCAAGATCGTGCGCCAGCATGGAGGCGAGCTGACCCTCGGCGATCGTCAGCCACGGGGCCTGATCGTCCGGGTCAGGCTGCCGCTCGCTCGGTCAGGGCCGCCCCCCGGGGTTACCGATGGTAACGGCCGGGCCTCTCCAAGCGGTGTGACAGGAGATACGTCGATCGATGTAAAGCCAACGTCATGAATGCGTTGCCGGTGACGAACACCGGCGGTACACGCCTTGCTGTAAGGAGCCGACCATGAGGCAGTCCCACAGACACGTGCGACGCACCGCCAGCGCGGGGTTCACGCTCGTCGAGCTGGTGGTGGTCGTCGGGATCATCGGGATCATGGCTGCGTTCTCGCTCCCGCAGATCGGCAAGTTCATCCGCAACTACCGCATCCGCGGCGCGACGCAGCAGGTGGCGACGGAGATCAACGCCGCCCGCAACCGGGCCATCACGAAGAACGTCAACCTCGGCGTCGTCTTCGTGACCCGCTCGGCGACCACGTACCAATGGGTGGTCGAAGACGGGACGGGAAGCGGAGTGGGCCGGAACACGACGCGTCCCGTGCTGGACACGTCGGTGCTCGGCAACGCGGCCACGGGCGTGGGACGCCTGGTGGAACAGACGAGCCCCGTGTACCCGTTGCCGCCGGCGGTCCAGTTCAGCACGACCTGCCCGACGCTGCCGACGCTACCCACCGGCGGGGTGTGGAAGCCGGGCATGCGCTTCGATCGTCTGGGCTCGTGGTGCGACCCGACGTCGACGAGCTCGACCTGTCCGGCCCTCGCCACGACCGCCGGAGCGAACCTCGTCTACAGCATTCCGACCAGCGCCACCGGCAACGCCGACTATCCGGCGGGGTCGGCGGTGATCTGTCTCGAGGAAGCCCGTACCAACCCGCAACGCCGGACCGTCACCGTTCTCGGCGGCGGACGCGTCCTGGCCCAGCCGTGAGGAAGCCCACGATGAATGTCCCGGAGAACTCGAAATCGGACCAGGCAGGGTTCACCCTCATCGAGGCGCTGCTCGCCATGGTGATCCTCGCCTTCGGCTTGATCGCGATCACGAACCTCCTGGTCGTGGCCGCCAGCTCGAACAGCGTCGGCAACATGAGCTCGGCCGCGACCGCCCTCGCCTCGCAGCAGCTCGAGCTGCTCAAGGCCCAGTCGTACACGAACATCGCGCCCGGCGGTTCCCTCACCGCCGATCAGAGCGTCTCCGGAGTGCCTTACTTCCGGGACGACAGCATCGACGGGGTGGCGACGTTCCACACGAGGTGGCAGATCATCCAGATCGCGGGCGACCAGCAGACCCGGTTCATCCACGTCCACACGGAGCCGGCGCCGGGGCTGTTCCGATCACGGGCGGCGGCGGACTTCACCACGTTTCGGACCTGCACCAGCATCGCCAGCGGGTGCCCCGCTCCATGAGCGCGGCACGGCCGCTTTCGCCCGGGCACGGCGTTCCTTGTGAGGAGAGCACGAAGATGACGCGACGACAGGCGGGCCCGCAGTCCGGATTCAGCCTCATCGAGCTGATGGTCGCGCTGACCGTCACCCTGGTCGTGAGCGGTGCGATCTATGGCCTCCTCTCCGGCGGCCAGAGCGCTTTCCGCCGCGAGCCGGAGCTCACCGACCGCCAGCAGAACGCCCGCGTCGCCCTGAACCTGATCATGCGCGACATCGCCAACGCCGGTTCGGGCATGCCCAAGTTCATCCAGACCTTCTCCCAGAACCTGAACAACTGCACGAACAACGCCACCTGCCCCGTGGACACCGGCCGCATCACGCGGCCCGACGTCCCGGCCGAGGTCCCGGACGAGCTCGAGATGCTGACGAATTCCGGGACCAAGGAGAACGAGCCGGCCTGCCACACGCCGGGCAACGGCAACTCCTCACAGGTGCGCACGGTGCGCCAGACCAACCAGGTGCAGGTGCCCCAGATCGTCCTCCTCTTCACGACGACCGGCCTGTGGACGATCCGCGAAGTCGTCAACACCTCGACGAACAACTCCGGCGCCGGCAACTGCGACAACGCGCAGCACACCGGCCTCAACTTCAACTCAGGTCAGGACACGACCGGCCTCAACCGGCCGAGCGGCGTGTGCGAGCCCAACGGCTGGGGCACCATCGTCAACAACGGGGCCTGCGAAGTGTCGGAGGTCAGCTTCGCCACCGTCGTGCGCTACCGCGTCCGGCTCGACGCCTCCGGAGTGCCGGTGCTCCAGCGGTGGTCCAGCGACGATACGAACCTCCTGACCGGCGGGAACCTCACGTACCAGACGATCGCGCGCGGCATCGAGGACCTGGAGGTGCAGTACACCAAGGCCAGCACACCCAACACCTGGGTCGACGGCGCCCCCCAGGTCGTCAACAACGATTACACCACCCTCATCACCCAGGTGCGGATCACCCTCGTGGCCCGCGCGGAAGGGCACAAGCTCCAGGGGGAGAAGACGAGCGCGTCCGGACGGACCAACGTTCGCGGAACGCTGACGAGCGTCGGTACGCCGCGCGCCACCCTGGTCAACCTCAACAGCGCCCCTGCCGCCCAGCGGCAGTGGTTCTGAGGACAAACGGGCCATGCCCTTCAGAGGAGATGACATGACGGAGCCGCGCCGCCCCGAGAACGATTCGCAGGCCGGGTTCGCCCTCATCCTGGCCCTGCTGGCCTTGATGCTGCTGACCTTCCTGGGACTCGCCCTGTCCACCAGCACGGCGACCGAGCTGCGCATCGCCACCAACTACCGCTGGCAGCAGCAGGCTCTCTACAACGCCGAGGCCGGGATCGAGGCAGGCCGATCGCTGCTGCGGGGGATGGACTTCGAGACCATCCTGGCTCCCGCACGGGCCGCCACCTGGGTGGGCGATGGTCCCGTCAGTCCGAACGCGGCGGGCGGGAGCGCGGTCGCCCCCAACGCTCGCAACGATCAGTGGGGGAACCCCACGCGCAACTTCGAGGGGTGGCCCTGCGACCTGCGCGGCAACGGCATGGGATACGGGGTCGTCCTCGATGACGGCGGCGCCAACGCCCCCTACCAGTACAAGAGCACGATCTTCGGTCAGACGCTCAACGGCGCGTTCACGCTCTGGGTCCGCCGGCCCGTGCTCCCGAGCTTGGCCAACGCGAACTTCAGCGACTACGGCGTCGACAACGATCACCTGCTCCTGGTCTCGGAGGGCGTCGCCCCCTACAACGGCGCCACGATGTCGAACGCGCGCGTGGCCGGCAACGCCGCCGTCCAGGTCATCGAGATCCTGCTCTCCCGCGCCGGGTCGGGGGGTTCGGTGTGCGGTACGCGTACGGGCCAGTCGGGACAGGGTCCGGAAGGGGCGGGGTTCAGCGCCTGCGATCCCATCACGGGCGCGGGAGTGACCGCCGCCCTCGGCGCTGGAGTGACCGGCACCGGCGCCGACTCGGGCGCCAAGTGAACGGAGAGGCCATGAGCACCAACGTCATCGTCGTCGAGGCCGAGGGCGGCCAGCCCTCGCGCGTGCCGTCGTCGGCGTGGCGCCGCGCGGCCACGGCCGGCGTGGTCGCCGGCCTCGTGTTCCTGCTCGCGGGGGATCGCGGCGCGAACACGGCCGTCCCCGCCGGCATCGACCCGCTGGAGGTCCTCAACCTCCAGGTGCGGGCCAACGCCATCGTGGTGCTCGACAGCTCCGCGACCATGTCGCAGACCATTGGCGGGAACCAGCTCTCGGGTGACGACACCGACTCGAAGCTGTACCTCGCCAAGCAGGTCATCCGGAACATCGTCCAGGCCAACCAGAACAAGCTCAGCTTCCTGTTCGGGCGCTACACGCAGCCGGCGGGAACGACGCTCGACGGTGGGGTCAGCGCGGGCGATCCCACCCAGCCCGTGGCGCCGATCCGGTTCGCGTATTCGACGACGAGCACGGACTCGCCCTCGATGGTCGGCACTCCGCTCGTGGTGGACCTGCGGTCGTATCTCCTGACCGCGGACGAGCGGGTCGTCTTCAACGAGCCGGGGGGAGACAAGATCGGCGTCGTCACCGCCGGACGATATGCCACCGGGACCGCGCTCGCGCTCGCGATCGAGACCGCGATGAACACGGCGAGCGGCGGCAACCGTTACAGCGTCGTCTACGACGGCACGGCGGGCGGCGGTCACTTCTTCCAGATCACACGCTTGAGCGGCAGCGGGAACTTCACCATCCGCGGCACGCAGATGACGCCGGCGTTCGCGACGAAGATCGGGTTCCCGGTGGACGTCAACGCCATCTCGGCAGTTGCGACGGGCGACAAGGCGCTGGGCGACATCGACCTCCTCAGCACGGCCACGGACACGTTCAGCGAGAGCGGCGTATCGTATTACCGGGCCTTCGCGCGCCCCTACTACAACGGCGTGCAGGCCAACGTGCTGGCGAGCGGGATCGTCTGCGCCCTGAGCGCGCAGACTCCGGGCGACAACACGACGGCCAATCCTCCCTACTTCCAGCTCCAGCTCGTGACCGGCACCTGCGCCACTCCTGTGACATCCGGCTCGCCCGTCAAGTTCACGTTCGGGGGCGCGGGGGACCGCACCGCCGGCGGCTCGTGGGCGGGATGGTCGGCCGCGAATTCCTGCGGCGGGTTCGAGCAGCTCGTGGGCCTGGCCCCGTGCACGCAGAGCCTGCAGCTCGATCCCATCGCGAACCCGTTCCTCCA
>DASTLK010000208.1:0-1808 GCA_035715025.1 Vicinamibacteria bacterium | reverse complement strand
CGGCCCCCCCGCCTACAAGGCGATGGGCGGACGCGCGGCCTACACCCTGGCCTGCGCGCTCTTCGTGGGCCTGGGCGGCATGCTCGGCTACATCCCGCTCATGGCCAAGATCCTGCCCCTGGCCTGCCTGGCCCCGATCCTCATCTTCGTGGCCTACGACATCGTCGCCCAGTCCTTCCACGCCACGCCGCCCAGCCATGCGGCCGCGGTGTGCTTCGCGATCTTCCCTTCCGTGGCCCAGCTCCTGCGCATCACGCTCGACAAGGCCAACTCCACCGGCCTCTTCCTCCGCTCCGCGCTCGAGCCGGCGGTGGTGGCGGAGCAGGCGAAGATCCCGCTCGGCTTCGCCGACAACTTCGGGGTGTTCGTGATGCTCGCCAACGGGTTCATCCTCACGGCCATGCTCTGGGGCGCGTTACTGGCCTTCCTGATCGACCATCGGTTCACGGCTTCGGCGACGACTCTCGCGATCTGCTCGGCCTTGTCGTTCTTCGGCGTCATCCACTCCGTCCTTCCGACGGGCGGGATCTACCTGCCCTGGAGCGCGGCCCTCCACGGGTCGGTCGCTCCGTACCACTGGGCGGCCTCCTATGCCCTGGTCGCGGCCATGATCGTGGCCCTGGGCGCCACCCGGCGCTCCGCCGACGCGCGCGACGACGTCGCGGCCTGATCGCCGCCTCCGCGGGGTACCATTCGTCCAGTGCGGCGGATCTTCCTGGCGGGCGCCCTCGTCCTCGCGGCCGCAGGCCTCGGCGCCTGGGTCTCCGCGCGATCCGTCCAGCGGCGCGTCGCGCAGGAAGTCGATCTCCGCGCCGGCGCGCTCGGCGTCACCGTCCGCGAGGTCCGCTTCTCCTGGGTGCGGCCGCTGCGGCTCCTGGGCCTCACGATGGACCGCGGCGATGGCCAGCGCCTGACCATCGAGGGCCTGGCCGTCTCCTGGAGGCTGCGCGGCGGGCACGACGCGCGTGCGCACGTGCGGCACGTCACCCTGCAAGGCGTCCGGATCGAGAAAGGACCGCTGGTCGTCGAATGGCCGGAGGTCGAGCTCGACGTCCTCTCCTGGCGGGGCGGGGCGGGAGAGGAGCGCATTCACCTGCGGCAGGCTTCCGGAGGCGAGCTCCACCTGCACGGACGCATGGCCGGGACCGAGCGCGAGGCCGCCCTCCTGCTCACCCGCTTCGACGTGTCCAGCGCGCGGGTGCGCTGGGCGTCGGAGCCCGTGCTGGCGCCGGGAGTCTGGACGGGCCGGTTGAGCGTCGCCCAGACCGGCGATCGGCTGGCCACCGACGCCGCTCTCTCCGCCGAGGCCCTGCGCCTGGCCCTGCCCCGGGGCCTGGCCCTCGGCAACGGCGAGTATGGCGCGCCCACGGCAGTGGCGCTGGCCTGGACGGCGTCGCGCGACCGCGGGGCGATCGACGTGCGCAACGTGGCCGCGCGCGTGGGCGGGCTGGAGCTCACCGCCCGCGGACACTTGAACGGGCCCGGCGACGACCGCACCGTCGAGCTGGAGCTGGCCGCGCGCAGCGACCTCGGGGCCGCGCTCCAGACGACCGCCCTGCGGCTCCCGGCCGCGCTTCCGGTGGCGGCGGGAGATGCTCTCGGCACCGCGTCCTTCGACGTCGCCGTGCAGGGGCCGCTGGCGAGGCCGGCCGACCTGCGCATCGTGCTGCACCTCCGCTATGCCTCCACGCCTCAGGTCTCGGAGAAGCTTTCGTTCCTGCGCCGGCCGTTCCGATTCCACCCGCCGGACACGGAGGGCATCACGCTCGACGTGCGCGACGGAGCGGCCGACTTCATCCCGCTGTCCG
>DASTLK010000207.1:0-6295 GCA_035715025.1 Vicinamibacteria bacterium | reverse complement strand
GGGCCGCGTCTCGAAGAGGAGGCGGCCGGCCTGCAGCATGATCGTCTCGTCCTTCACGCGGTGGTACTGGAGGGAGAGGCTCTCGCCCTTGCGCAGGTGCAGGAGCTTGCCGACGTAGCGATCGGTGCGCGCCCACCAGAGCTCGTAACCCCATGGCTTCTCGACGCGCTTCGGACTCTCCGCCACCTGGGCTCCTTATGAAGACGCGGGAGTGAGGGCCTCCGCCAGCTCCCGGCGAAGCATAGCCCCGATCTCCTCCGCCGTGGCCAGGGAGAGGCTGGCCCGCGCGACCGGCTCCAGGCGGGCGGCGGAGGCGGAGCAGATGGCCGCCTTCACCCCCGCGATGGCGGCGGGGCTCATCGACAGCTCGCGCACGCCCAGACCGACCAGCAACAGGGCCTGCATCGCATCCGCCGCCATCTCTCCGCAGATCGAGACGGGCACGCCCTGCGCGCCCGCGGCGCGCACCACGCCGTCGATGGTGCGGAGCACGGCGGGATGGAGCGGCTCGTAGAGGTTGGAGACGCGGGGATCGGCGCGGTCCACCGCCAGCAGGTACTGGATGAGGTCGTTGGTCCCCACCGCGAAGAACTGCACGTGAGGGGCGAGCAGGTCGGCGGTGATGGCCGCGCTCGGCACCTCGAGCATCAGGCCGATGGGCACGTCGGCAGAGAAGGCGACGCCGTCGCGGCGCAGGCCCGCGCGCGTCTCCTCCAGGAGGGCGAGCACGAGGCGCAGGTCGCTCGGCCCCGTCACGAACGGGAACAGGAGGCGCAGCGGGCCATGCTGGGCCGCGCGCAAGAGCGCCCGCAGCTGGGCCTGGAAGGGCTCGGGCGCGCGGCGCATGAGGCGCAACGCACGCTCGCCCAGGGCGGGGTTCGCGCTGGTGGGCCCGCCGGGTACGAGGTCCTCGGGACCGACGTCCCACGTCCGCACCGTCACCGGATGCGGGCCGATCTGCTCGAGCATGCGCCGGTAGACCTCGTACTGGCGCTCCTCGTCCGGCCAGCGGCGCGCGCGGCCGAGCAGGTACTCCGAGCGGAAGAGGCCGATGCCCTCCGCGCCGTACGCGAGCGCGTGCACGGCTTCCTCGGGAAACTCGGCGTTGCCGAGCAGGGAGACGCGCACGCCGTCGCGCGTCACGCAAGGAAGCACGCGCGCGTCCGCGCGCGGGCGGCCCCGGCGCTCGCCCTGCTTCGCGCGCAGCGCCGCCAGCGCGGGCTCCCCCGGCTCGATGACCACCGCCCCCTGCGTGCCGTCCACGGCCACCGTGGCTCCGGCCGGGATGCGGGTGGTCGCGTCCTGCAGGCCCACGACGGCCGGGATGCCGAACGACCGGGCGAGGATGGACGTGTGGTGGCTCGGCGATCCGGCGTCGGTGGCGATGGCCAGCACGTGCTCCCAATCCAGCTCCGCCGCCTCCGAGGGGGTGAGGTCCACGGCCACGATCACGAAGCGGCCGGGGAGCCGCGCCAGCGACGGAGCATCCGCCGCCCCCCCGAGGTTGAGCTGGATGCGCCCGAGCACGTCGTCGAGGTCGGTGGTGCGCTCCTTGAGGTACTGATCGCTCAGGCCCTCGAAGCGCTCGTGGAGCTGGTCGGAGACGGTCCTCAGCGCCCACTCCGCATTGACCAGCTCCTCGCGGATGATGCGCACCGCGGAGTCGAGCAGGAGCGGGTCCTCCAGCATGAGCAGGTGGGCGTCGAAGATGTACGCGTGGACCCCGACCTCGTGGCGCAGGCGCTCCTTGATGGCCTTGAGCTGCGCGCGCGAGGCCTCCACGGCGCGGGTCAGGCGCTTGACCTCGCAGTCGATCGCCTCCGCGGGGACGAGCAGGCGGAAGACGGGCACCGTCTCGCGCTCCACCAAGAGGACGGGACCGACGGCCAGACCGGGCGAGACGCCGATGCCGTCGAGCCTCATGCCTCCTCGCCGAAGCCGCCGTCGATCAGCGCGGCCAGGGCCTCCACCGCCGGGGCCTCGTCCTCCCCGTCCGCGCTCACGGTGAGGCGCGTGCCCTGGGAAGCGGCCAGGAGCAGGATGCCCAGGATCGACTTGCCGTCCATGCTGCGCCCGTCGTGGGCGACGGTGATCCGCGCGCGGAAGCGGTTGGCGGTGTGCACGAAGCGCGCGGCGGCGCGGGCGTGCAGGCCCAGCCGGTTCACGATCCGGACCTCGCGCTGGATCACGATGGCTTCTTCTCGAGGATCTCGCTGGCGACGTAGATCGCGCCCTTGCCCTGCTCGCGGACGACCCGCGCCACCTCCACGAGGTCGCCCTCCCGCAGCGTCGTGACCTTGATGAGCATGGGGAGGTTCACGCCGGTCACGATCTCGACCTTCGGGGACAGGAAGGGCAGGCTGACGTTGGTGGGCGTGCCCCCGAACATGTCGGTGAGGATGAGGACGTCCTCCCCGCCCACCTCGGCCATCGCGCGCTCGATGGCCGCCCGCGCGCTCCCCATGTCGTCGGTCCACCCGATGGACACGGCGGCGATGGCAGGGATGTCGCCCACGATCGTGCGCGCGGCGTTCACCAGCTCGGCCGCCAGCGCCCCGTGCGTGACCACGACGATGCCGATCACCCGTTCACTCCTGGCGCAGGTCGCGATGGCGGACCCGGATGGGATACCCGTGCCGGGCCAGCGTCTCCCCCACCGCGTTCGCGATCATGACCGAGCGGTGGCGGCCGCCCGTGCACCCGATCCCGATGGTGAGGTAGCTCTTCCCCTCCTTGACGTAGCGCGGGATCACGTAGGAGAGGAAGTCGTCGAGCTTCTTGATGAAGCGCGCGGTGTCCGGCTGACGCTTCATGTAGCGGACCACCGGCGCGTGGTTGCCGGTGAGGGGCTTGAGCGAGGGCACGAAGTTCGGATTGGGCAGGAAGCGCGCGTCGAAGACGAGGTCCGCCTCCGAAGGCACGCCGTACTTGTAGCCGAAGGACATCACGGACAGCACGAGCGGCGACTGCTCCGCGCGCACGTCGTAGTGCTCGCGGATGTAGTCGCGGAGCTGGTGCACGGTGTAGTCGGAGGTGTCCAGGATGAGGTCGGCGATCTTGCGGATGGGGCGCAGGGCCTCGCGCTCCTCGCGGATGCCCTCGATGGCGGGCTGGTTGATGGCGAGCGGATGCGGCCGGCGCGTCTCGCTGAACCGCCGCTGCAGCACCTTCTCCTCCGCCTCCAGGAAAAGCACGCTGGCCGCGAAGCCCTTGGCCCGCAGCTGGCGGAAGACGTGCGGGAACTGCTTCAGGAAGTCCCGCTCCCGCATGTCCACGACCAGGGCCGAGCGGTGCAGCTCGGCGCTGTCGCGGATGAGGTCGGCAAAGCGCGGGATGAGCGCGCTGGGCAGGTTGTCCACGCAGAACCAGCCGCTGTCCTCCAGCGCCCGCGCGACGTGCGTCTTCCCCGAACCGCTGAGGCCGGTGATGATCAGGATGCGCGGCTCGCTGCGGCGGTCGCGGCGGAGGCGGGCCTCGGAGCGGGGGTCGCGCCGCGATCGGCGCCGGGCGGGAGGCGTCGCGCGCCGGGGCGCGCGCGCGCTCATCGCAACCTCCGGCCCTCGGCGGTGGCGCGGCGGCGGCGGGAGAGGGGGCGCCGGCCGGAGGTGGTCTTGGCCTCGATCATCTCGTCCACGCGCTCCACGAACTGGCGCGCCGCATCGTATCCGCGTTCCTTGAGGAGCTGGTTGCGCGCGGCCACCTCCACCAGGATGGCCAGGTTCCGACCCGGGGCTACCGGCATGCGGATGAGCGGCATCTCCTGCTCGAGGATGAGGAACTTCTCGTCCTGGAGGCCGAGCCGATCGTACTCCCGTCCCGCCTCCCAGCGCTCGAGGCTCACCACGAGCTCGACCCGCTGCGACGTGCGGATCGAGGACACCCCGTAGAGGTCCTTGATGTTGATGACGCCGAGGCCGCGCAGCTCCATGTGATAGCGCGTGAGGTCCGGGGAAGCGCCGATGAGGACGTCGCCGATGCGCCGGATCTCGACGACGTCGTCCGCGACCAGACGGTGGCCGCGGTCGATGAGGTCCAGCGCGCACTCCGACTTGCCGATCCCGCTCTCCCCCACGATCAGGACGCCGAGGCCGAAGACGTCGATCAGCACCGAATGCAGGTGCAGGCGCAGCGCGAGCCGCTCCTCGAGGAGGGCGGACAGGGCCTTGATGAACGGCGTGGACTCCGCGGGCGTGACCAGGATCGGGATGCCGCGCTCTTCCGCCTCCGCCAGCAGCTCGGCCGGCGCGTCCAGCCCCTTGGTCACGACGAAGCAGGAAATCCGGCAGGAGGCGAGGCGGCGCAGGACGGCGGCCCGGCGGGCGGCGGAGAGCTTGCGCAGGTACCCGAGCTCGCTCGCGCCCAGGATCTGCACGCGGCCGTAGCGGATGTACTCCGTGTACCCGGTGAGGGCGAGGCCGGGGCGCTGAACACGCGACAGGGTCACGACGTGATCGAGGCCGGCCGCTCCGGCCACCAGCCGCAGCCCCAGGCCGGACGAAGGCTCGAGCAGATCGCGCACGAGGACTTTCGCCCCTTCGCGCGCCTCTTGCCGGCGCTCCAGCTTCAGCGGCGGCGGACGCCGCAGGGCGCGGCGCGGCGTTCTCAGGCCTCCGGCTCGATGAGGCCGAGGTTGCCGTCCTTGCGCTTGTACAGGACCTTGACGCGCTCGGTGGAGGCGTCGCGGAAGACGAGCACCCCTTCGGGGCTCGCGCCGACCTCGAGGGCGGCCTCCTCGATCGTCATCGGCTTCACGGCGAAACGGCGGCTGCGGATGACGCGCGGGCCGGACTGTTCGCGCGGAGCGGCCACGGGTGCGGCCGCGGTGCGCAGGCTGGTGGCCCGGGAATGGCCACCTCCCTTGCGCACGCGCTGCTTGCCCACGTGCCGTTCGGCCTGGCGGATGAGCCTGTCCATCGCCGTGCTCAGGGAGACGGTGGCGTCGCTGGATTCCTCGGTGGCGGCGAGGTCGAGATGGGGCGAGTGCACCGTCACTTCCGCGGTGTGACGATGCTTGTCCAGGGTGAGGATGACGCGGACGTCCGTGATCCCGCGCAGGTGCTTGGCCAGCTTACGAAGCTTGCGATCGCCGAGCCGCCTGACGGAATCAGGCACCTGCGTATGGCGGCCCGTGTATTCAATTCTCACTGTACGGATTTCCGGAGGTTCGACGGGGGGATCCTCAATTCCTCGCGATACTTCGCCACGGTGCGTCTGGCCAAGGGCAGCCCGTCCGATCCCAGGAGCTCCGCGATGCGGGAGTCCGAGAGGGGACGGAAGGGATCCTCCGCTTCGATCATCTTGCGGATCTTGTCCTTGATGGTGACGGAGCTGATGGCCTCGCCCATATTGGACGTGATGCCGCTGTGGAAGAAGAACCGCAGCTCGTACACGCCACGCGGCGTGTGCATGTACTTGTTGGCCACCACGCGGGAGACCGTGGACTCGTGCATGCCGATGTCGGTGGCCACGTCGCGCAGGACGAGCGGGCGCAGGTGGGCGATGCCGGAATCCAGGAAGCCGCGCTGGTGGCGGATGATCGACTCCGACACCTTGTAGATCGTGCGCTGGCGCTGGTCGACGCTCTTGAGCAGCCAGAGCGCGCTGCGCAGCTTCTCCTTCACGTAGTTGCGCGTCTCCTCCGAGCCCACTTCCTTGACGTCCAGCATGCGCTTGTAAGTGGGGCTGATGCGGAGCTTGGGCAGGCCGTCGTCGTTGAGGACGATCTTGTAGTCGTCCCCTTCCTTCACCACGAACACGTCCGGGATCACGTAGGAGGACTTGTCCGGGCTGTACTTCAGGCCCGGCTTGGGATCCAGACGCTTGATGATCTCGAGGTGATGCGAAACCTCGTCCGGGCTCAGCCCCATCTGCCGCCCGATCTCCGGGTACTGGTGGCTCTGGAGCTGCTTCATGTGCTCGCGCACCATGACGTCGGTGGGTGAGCCCTCCAGGCCCAGGTTCCGGAGCTGGAGGCGGAGGCATTCGCAGAGGTCGCGCGCGGCCACCCCCGAGGGATCGAGCCCCTGGATGAGGGTCATGGCCTTCTGGACCTCTTCCACCGGATAAGGGCCGAGGTTCGCGATCTCCTCCACGGAGGCCCTCAGCAGCCCGTCCGCATCCAGGTTCTGGATGATGGCGTCGCCGATCTCGAGCGTGAGCTCGTCCGACACGGACATGTGGAGCTGCCACATCAGGTGGTCGTAGAGGTCGGGCTGCTCGGTGAGCGTGTTCTCGATGGGCGGCAGCTCCGGGATCTCGGCGCTGCGGGTGCGCCGGTGATCGCCGTCGTCGAGGT
>DASTLK010000206.1:0-5593 GCA_035715025.1 Vicinamibacteria bacterium | reverse complement strand
AGCACCGCCTCGCGGTCGTGCGGCGCGGGATCGCCGCCATTGGCCAGGGCGCCCAGGCAGCAGCGGTCGAGGCGCGACAAGGCCTGCGCCCGCCATTGCAGGCTCGATCCCGCCCGCGCACGGCGCGCGCCCTCGCGGGCTTCCTCGTCCAGCAGCTCTTCCGCCTCGCCGCGGAGGAGACGGTCGAGGAGGACGTCCAGCTCGCGCTCGCACGACTCGCGCAGGTCAAAGGGGCCGGGGGCGGCGGCATCGGCGAGCGCGCGCAGCCAGGCCTCCAGGATCGACGTGCGCTGCGACTGCAGCCGCGGCGCGGCCTTCTGGAGGGACGCGGCCAGCGGAGTCACCGGCGGGTGCCCTCGAAGACGTGCGCGATGCCGCCGGTGAGCGGCTGCCCGCGCACGCTCGTGAATCCGGCCGCCTCCATCAGGGCGCCCAGCGCCGCCGGCGTCGCGAAGCGGGCCACCGACGCCGGAAGGTAGGCGTAGGCGCCGCGATCTCCGCTGATCCAGCCCCCGACGCGGGGCAGCACGTGGCGCGAGTAGGCGCCGAAGAGGACGCCGAACAGACCGCGCGGCGTCGAGAACTCGAGGACGACGAGGCGGCCGCCGGGCCGCAGGACGCGGCTCAGCTCGGCGAGGGCGGCCGCCGGATCGCCGACGTTGCGGATCCCGAAGGCGACCAGCGCGCCGTCGAGGCTGCCGGTGCGAACGGGCAGGCGCTGGGCGTCTCCGGCCGCGAGCCCCGCGCGCGCCGTCAGATGCGCCCGCTCCAGCTTCGCCGCCGCCCGCGCGAGCATCGCGGTCGAGAGATCGAGGCCGAGGCCCCGGCGCGTGCCGTCGCGTCCGAGCGCCTCGACCAGCAGATCGGCCGTGCCCGTGCACAGGTCGAGCACGCGCGCGCCGGGGGGAAGGCCCAGCGCGTCCACCGCGCGCCGGCGCCAGCGCACGTCGGTGCCCAGGGAGAGCAGGCGGTTGATGAAGTCGTACCGCGGCGCGATGCGGTCGAACATCGACCGCACGGCGAGCGTCTCCGGCGCCCCCGGGGTGGGAGTGATGTCCGAGCGTCCGAGGGGGGGGGCCACCGTCGTCATGTCGCTCCGCGGCGCGCCGTCGGCCTTGCGAAGCGGCGTCATTCTAAGGCGTGGCCGCGCTCGACGCGAGCCGCAGGGCGAGGATGGTGAAGGCCAGGTAGCCCACGGCGATCCAGCCGTTCACGGCGAAAAAGGCGGCGTCGACGCGGGAGAGGTCGTCTGCCGACACGAGCGAGTGCTCGTAGACCAGGAGCGCCGCCACTGCCGCCACTCCGGCCAGGTAGACGGGATGAAGCGGCGCCCGCGTGTACAGCGCGGCCAGGAGGACCACGGCCGCGACGTGAAGCATGCGCGCGACGGTCAAGGCGCGACGGATGCCCAGGAGGGCGGGCAGGGAGCGCAGGCCCTCGCGCCGGTCGAAGTCGACGTCCTGACAGGAATAGATGGTGTCGAATCCCGCCACCCAGCAGAGGACGGCCAGCGCGAGCACGACGGGCGGGAGGTCGAACCGGCCGCGGACGGCCAGCCACGCGCCCACGGGCGCGATCGACAGGGCCAGTCCGAGCACGAGGTGCGAGAGCGAGGTGAAGCGCTTCGTATACGAGTATCCGAGCACCACGAGCAGGGCCACCGGCGAGAGAAGGAGGCAGAGCGGGTTGAGCATGGCCGCCGCCCCCACCAGGGCCAGCGCGGACAGAGAGACGAAGAGCCACACCTCGCGCCGCGAGAGCACGCCCCGCGGCAGCTCGCGGCCGGCCGTGCGCGGGTTGCGCGCGTCGATGGCCTGGTCGGCCAGGCGGTTGAATCCCATGGCCGCGCTGCGCGCGCCGATCATGGCCAGCACGATCCACGGCAGCTCCGGCCAGGGGACGCGCCCGCCCGCCGCCACCGCCGCCGAGGCCAGCGCGAAGGGAAGGGCGAACACGGAGTGCGAGAACTTGATCATGCGGCCGTACACGAGCGCCCGATCGACGAAGTTCATGCCCGGACTCCCCGCAGCCGTGCCTCACCGGACAGCAGGAAGGCCAGCGGATCGGACAGGGAAGGCGGGCCTTCCGTGAACGCGAAGGCGGCCTCCGCGCCCGCCGCGATCTGGCCGAGACCCAGAAAGCCGAGCGCCTCCGCGCCCCCACGCGTGGCCGTGCGCAGGAGCCATTCCGGCTCGAGGGACGGAAACGCGCGATGCAGGGCCAGGACGTCTTCCCAGAGGTCGAGGCTGGGCACGCTGGCCAGGCTGTCCGTCCCGATGGCCAGGCGCACGCCGGCCGCACGCAGCTCGGGCACGGGAGCGAGACCGACATCGAGGGCGCGGTTGCTGCGCGGGCAGAGGACGACCGTGACCCCTCGCCCGGCCAGCAGCCCGCAGTCGCCCTCGTCCACCTGGACACCGTGGGCGGCCAGCAGGCCCGGACGCAGCACGCCGAGCCGGTCCATGAACCGGACCGGGCTCACGTGAGGCGGCACGAAGGCTACGCGTCCCAGCCCGCGGCGGGCGAGGAAGGCGCTCCACTCCGGGTCGCGGCCATGCAGGAACCGGCGCTCGTGCGGAGACTCGGCAAGGTGAATCGCGGACACGCCGCCCGCCTCGACGATGGCGGTGAGCAGCGCCGGCGACACGGAATGGGGCGCGTGCGCGGCCAGGGCCACGGTGATCGTGTCCGGGAGGTTGAGGCTCCCCAGCCGCGCGTGCGCGGCGTCCAACACGCGGTCCGCGACGGCCGGGTCCCATCCGATCAGCTCGAAGAACACGCGCGCGCGCAGCGACGAGTCCCCGAGGAGATCCAGGTGCGCGAGCGCGTTCGACACGTCGGCCACCGCGACCGTGCCCGTCCGCTCGAGCTCCTCGATGCCCACCGCCGTGCGCGCGCGCACCGTGTCCATCGGGTCCTGGCCGCGCGTCGTCACCAGCCGCTCCACCCAGTCCACGAATCCACCCGACCCCGCCAGCCGTCCGGCCAGGTGCGACAGCTCCAGGTGGCAATGCGCGTTGACGAGGCCGGGCATCAGCACGCCCGGACCGAGGTCGCGCGCCTCGCCCGCGGGCGCCTCCGCCGCCGGGCCCACCCACGCGACGCGCCCGTCGTCCGCGGCGACGCACGCATCGCGCAGAGGCGGGCGGTCCACGGGCATCACCCATCCGGCGCGGTAGACGATCACTCCCGGAGTGTAGCGGAAGGACCCGCTACTCGACGCGCAGGGCCTGGAAGGCCTCGCTGATGCGTCCGGAAGCCGGATCGCGCAAGCGGACGCGCAGCGTGTACTCACCCGCGGCCAGGTCGGCGGGCGTGACGTTGAGGACGAAGCGGCGGAACCCATCGGCGCCGGCCACCGCCTTGGCCATCTCGATCCGACCGAGCCGGACGGCGGTGCCGTCGGCCTTCACGAGCAGCGGTTTGATCTCGAACGATGCGCCGGGGTCGTAGTTGCGCCCACCATCGAAGGCGAGCAGGCACACGCGCTCGGTGCGGCCATTGGCGAGGGAGGGCCGCACGCGCGGCGCGAACGGCTCGTCCGCGACCTGGAACGGAGATGCGGGTGGGCTCGCCCCGCGCGAGGGGGCGTCGATGACCACCCACAGCGCCGGGTCGTCCATGAAGAGGGGCGGGAAGAGCATCACGTCGGGGGAATCGAAAGCGGGGAGGTTGAGGTCCAGCCAGGCCGACCCCATCTGCCCGCGGGTCGCGTCCCGCACCAGCACCCGCAGCGAATGGCGGCCGGGAGGCAACACGAATGCCCCCCGGCACTGCAGTCCACGACCTCGAAGCTTGGCGCCCACCTTCGAGACGTCGAGGTTGGAGGCGACCGCGATGAAGTCCTCGATCCCTCCCTTCTCGTCGAGGGCGTAGGCGTAGATCTCCAAGCCCAGCGGCGCGGCCGCCGGGAACGCGCGGGGCTGCACCTCGACCACGAACGAGAACGCGACGCGCCCCCCGGCCGCACGCGAGGGCACGCCCAGGGCGCGGACGGCGAGATCGGATTCGGGCAGGCCCTTGGCGACGATCTCCGCGGCTTCGAATCGGCGAGAGAGGGCCGTGTGCTCGCGCTCGGCCGCGCGCTCGAAATATCCGGCGCGGTGCGACACCGAGACGTCACGGGGCCGCGCCACCCGGACGCGCAGCTTGTGGAACCGTCCGCCGCCGCGGCTGGCCCCCGGCTCGAAGGCCAGGAGGTAATAGCGCCGGCTCATCTCCGCGATCTCGCGGAGGGCCTGTCCCAGGTCGTTGGCGTCCTTGAACAGGCGGCCGCCCGAGAGGTTCGCGATCTCGGCCAGCGACTCCTGGCCCGAGTGCCGGATCGGCTCTCCCGATCCCTGGGCGGCGTCGCCGCGCGCGGCCAGCCCGCTGAGGTCGACGGTGTGGACCACGGCGTCGGCGGCGGAGAACGCGCGGAGCGAGCGCGTCATCTCTTCGCGGATCTGGGTGTCGCCGAAGCGATTCTCGCTCTGCACCTCCCAGACCCGCCCGCGCACGACCGCGTCCGAGTCGGCGAGGGTCTGGGCCGTGCTCTGCCCGCCCAGCGTCGTCTCTTCGAACCCGCTGGAAAGCAGCACCACCTGCTTTCGGCCCTGCACGACCTCCAGCGCGGTCGCGAGCTGCCCGAGGCCCTCGAACAGGGCGAGCACCTTCTGGCGATAGACGGCCTGCTGCGTGCGCTCGAAGCGGATCTGCACCGCGCGCATCGCGTCGGCGATGGCGTTGCCCGTCTCGTCGGGAGGCGTATCGGGCATGGCCGCGCCCACCTCACGCAGGTCGTAGGCGAGGCCGAGCGGGTCCGCGCGCCGATCGAGTTGCAGGACGCCGAGCGTCTCGATGGCACGGGCGAGCTGAGCGCGGTCGGACGTGAAGGCGAGCAGCAGGCGCACGCCGTGGTTCGCGGAGAACGTGGCCACGGACGCGAGGTCGGAAGGAGCCAGACGGTTGACGAACTCCAGGGCGGCTTTCCGCGAACGAACGAGACCATTGACGCTGCTGAACGAGAGGTCGAAGAGAAGGAGGAACTGACGTCGGGCCGCGGGCGAGTCGCGCGTCTGCTCAGGCAGCAGTTCCGCGGCGTCGATCTCGCGCAGACCGACGAGCTTCACCGGGCGTCCGTCGTCGGTGACGTCGAAGTCGTCGACGGTCAGGCCGGTCACCGCTAGACCCTTGCGGTCGGTCGCGAAGACGGGAACGGTGACGACCGTGATCGCCGCGCCGAACTCCGGGGGACCTGCGGGCGCGGGGGCCGCCGCCGGCGTCCACGTCGCCACGAGCAACACTGCCGCAGCGACGGGTCGTGACGACATACGGTGGACCTCCCCGGCGAGCGTCGAGTCTAGCCGTATGTTCAACATCCCGTAAAGCTCCCGTGAATTCAATGAGGTGGATTCGCCCGCCCCTAGTCCGTACGATAAATTGGAGGATCCATCAAAACATCACCCCGACTCAGCGACGACGCCTTTTAGGATCAATAGATTAGGGACGAGGACGTCCTTGCGGCCCGTTGGCGCGGGTCTTGCCAAACGTAGCGGTCAACCCTTGGGTCCAAAACATGATCGTCTCCGCTGATCGCAGGAGGTCGACGAAG
>DASTLK010000205.1:0-8097 GCA_035715025.1 Vicinamibacteria bacterium | reverse complement strand
CGTCATGAGTGCGATCACCGGCTCGCCGGCCAGGATCTCCAGGCCGGAGACGAGGGCCAGCTCCGCCATCGCGCGGCGCAGGGGGCGCGCATCACCGGGCGCGCGCGCACCGATCACGGCTGCCGCCGCCATCACCCAGGGCGCGAGAGCGAGAGCGAGCCCGCTGTTGAAGAACCGCCAGGTCGAGACGTACACGCCGGAGAGGGCGAACGCGGCCGCGGCCACCTCCGCCGCGGCCCGCGAGGCCCCTTCGGCGCGCGCCCAGCGACGCGCGCCCGCGTAGGCGAGCACGGCGGCCAGGGCGAAGCGCAGCCCGAAGGCGGACGGCAGCGGCAGGACGAGGAACGCGAGCATGTCCGGGAAGAACGTCCCGAAGTTCGGATTGCCCGCCAGCGGCTCGCCGAAGGAGGCGTACGGGCTGAGGTAGGGGAACGCGCCCCGGCGCACCTGCTCGACCGAGGCCGCCTTGGCCGGCAGGTGGGTCATGATCGCGTCCTGGTAGGTGACCATCCGGCGGCCCGCCACGAGCGGGACGAGCGGCACCAGGAGCAGCGCGCGCAGCAGCCAGATTCGCGGCGCGGTCATTCGGGACGGGTCGGCGCGGCGGCGGACCCCGCGGCGGCGGGCGTCAGGGCCGCCAGCGCCGCCAGCTCACGACGGTAGATGGCCGTCCACCACGCCAGCAGACCGACATGGATCAGCGCGACAACGGTGGCGGCGTTGCGGATCGCCATGCGAATGGCGGGTGGATCGCCGATCCGCGATGGATCGACCTGGACCGCGTGATCGAGCACCGCGCGCCCGAGGTCGAGTCCCTGGTTCAGCGTGGCCGTGACGGCCAGGACCGCGAAGAGCGTGCGCGCGCGCGGCGAGAGGGGCGCGACCAGCGCCAACAGGACCGCGGCGGGCAGGATGTAGCGCTGATGCATCTGCGTCGGCAGCATGAACACGGCGAAGAACTGGAAGGCGGCGGCCAGCACCAGCCCGCCGTCGCCCGGCCACCGCCACAGCCCGGACAGGATGAAGACGGTCCAGGCCGCGACCAGCAGCAGGCCCACGTCGCGATGGGTCAGGGGTCCGACGAAGGGGCGGGTATCGAGACGCGCCTCCCCCGATGGCTGGCCGCGCAGGCGGATGTCGACACGATCGAGCACGTACCAGAGGTTGTAGGCCTCGACCGTGCGCAGCGGGTAGTAGCCCACCGCGCCGTGATACGACGAAAGGACCGGTCGCGCCGCGCCCCGCGCCACGTACGGCATCGCGGCCAGGGCCATGACCACGAGGGCGGCCGCCGCGCCGGCGAGGATCGGACGCGCGCCCCGCCGCCGCCACGCCCAGAGCGCCATCACGGGAACGGCCACGACGGCCAGCAGCTTCGTGGCCAGAGCGAGGCCCAGCGCCGCCCCCGCGCGTCCGGCCTGCCCGCGCAGCAGCGCGACCAGTGCGGCCACGACGAACAGGGACAGGAGCGCGTCGAACTGTCCCCACGCCGCCGCATTCACGAACAGCGGAGGCGACAGGGCCACGAGGAGCGCGGCCACGCGCGCAGCGCGGACTCCGAGCGGCCGCCGCAGGCCGAACGCGCACAGCGGCACGTGCGCGAGCCAGGCCGCGATGTTCGGCAGCTTGAGGAGGACGATCGCGGCCCCACTCGTCTCGCCCGCTCCGAGGGCGAGGCGTGCGCGCTCCACGAGGGTCAGCAGGTAGGGCACGACCGGCGGGTAGTCGCAGTCGTCGGTGGCGAAGTGGGTCAGATAGATCGCCCACGGCTGCCGGCCGCGCGAGGCGCGCGCCCAGGTGAGGAAGCAATCGACGACGTCGTAGTCGTGAAACACGCGCGGCGCCACGAGAAGGGCGAGCACGAGCGCGCTCGCCGCGGCCAGCCAGAGGGTGGCGGCCGGAAGCGGCTCGGAGGGGGCGCGCGGCGACAGGCTGGCCAAGGACTTCCTGCGAGTCTAACCGGTCCCTCCAGAGTGACAAAGCGCACAAATTGTATTGCCGCAGAGAGCAATTAGGCCTACACTCTTCAACCAGTTTCTAGAGGAGTCCGCCTATGGTCCGGAAGCTGATGGCGATGGTCGTCCTGGGCGTGTTCGCCGCGTCGTGCCACACGATTACCGAAGAGCTGCCGACCCAGCCGAAGACACCGGAGGTCACCGGTCCCATCCCAGTGATCGTGGTGCCCGTGCCCGCAGTGACTCCGACTCCGACGCCGGCCGCGACCCCGACCCCTGCCCCGGCACCCGGTGCGCCGGCGGCCACGCCGACGCCCGCCCCTGTCCCACCGAGCGGTCAGACGTGCGGCCTGCCCAAGGGCACGGGCAGCGGCAACGACTGCCCGTACGAGCGGCCGGCGTTCCTATCCCAGGTCGAGGCCTCGATCGACCAGGTCATCCGCCAGCATCCCGAGCTCTTCAAGCTCAACGACACGCGCGGCGGTTGCGACAACTGCTACTTCATTCGGAACACGGACGCGTACTGGGCCGCCGTCACCGCCGCCGTGCAGGAGCGTGGGCTGTGCGCGACCAACGACGGCGAGGAGCTCGCGGTGAAGAACACGAACTCCTGGAACGACCAGTACGACATCGTCACCGGCGACGGTTACATCCGCCGCCAGCTCGGCGCCTACCGCTCGACCTGTCATCCCGCCTGGTTCTGATCCGGCGCGTCCAGCGTGGAGCCGGCCGCGGACCGGAGCGCGGACCACGCGGCGACCAGGGGCGCGGCCGCGCAGGCGAAGAGCGCGTAGTGCATGGGCACGGCCACCCGCCATTCGTAGAGGAAGAAGCTCTCGGTCGAGAGGTAGTACAGGGGCAGGGCCAGCAGCAGCAGGCCGGACCGCCAGCGCGCGGCCAGGATGAGGGCGGCGCCCAGAAGGGCGAGCGGGGTCAGCGCCGGGACCATGACGGACTGCAGGGCTCCGAGCACAGGCCGCAGCGGCGCGGCCGCGCGGCCGGGACCCAGCCAGCGCTCGTCCCGCGGCCGGCGCGCGAGGTCGTGCGCACGCACCTCGGAGGCGTCGTCGTCCTCCGCGCGGGCCAGGAGCTCCGTGGCCACGGCGTCCCCGGACAAAGTCGGCGGACCGGGGGCGGCGTAGCTCAGCATCTCCCAGGCACGCCCGGCCACCACGCGCGCGTATAAAAGAGGATGCGCCCGGATGACCGCCCGGGCGCGGCGGTAGCGCTCGCGGTCGCGGAAGATCCCGTCCGGCTCCGCCCACCACTCCCGGTAGCGCGGGTTGCCGTAGCGCTCGGCCTCTTCCGCCATCACCAGCTTGTCGCGGCGGGAGGCGCCCTCCGCCTCGCCGCCCGCGTCCGCGACTCCCTGCCAAAGGGTGAGGCCGCCGTTGATGCTCACCGGCACCCACTCGCCGAAGACGGCATGGTTGCGCAGGGTGATGGGCGCGACCATCGCGAAGGCGGCGGCCAGCAGCGCGACGGCATGGCCCAGCGCGCGCCGCCGCTCGCGCGCGATGGCCACGATCATGGCGGCCAGGAAGGGCGCGAGGAGCAGGACGTTGGGACGCAGCCACACGCCCGCGCCCACCAGGGCGCCGGCCACCGCGCTCATCCACCATCGCGTGCGTGGACCCGGATGGGCACGGGCGAGCACGACGAGGGCGGCCAGCAGGGGCAGGGCGGAGAGCGCATCGGGCAGCACGAAGTTCGAGCTGAAGGCCAGGTGAGGCGAGAGCGCGGCCATCAGCCCGCCGCCGATGCCCACCCGCCAGCTCACGAGGCGGGCCGCCGCGAGCGTGAGCAGGACGCAGCCGGCGGAGGTCAGGACGTTCTGGACGAGCTGGGCCGCGAAGAAGCTGCGGCCGAGGGCGGCGTAGACCAGGGCCAGGTACAGCGGATACCCCGGGGGCCGCGCCAGAAGGCCGGTACGCGCCGGATCGGGAACGCGCGGCCAGAGGACGCCGTCGCCGCGCAGGATGGAGGCGGCCGCCTCGTCGTAGCGCCAGGCCATGCGCGTGCCCGGCTGCACGCGCGAGTACATGACGGGCGCCAGGTCCAGCGCGTACAGCGAGCGCACGGCCAGGGCCAGCAGGAAGATGAAGGCGAGCGCGGCCGCGCGCACGGGCAAGGGCGGGGTGCGCGAGGTGCCGAGCGCGCGTGCGGCCTCGGCCCGCCCGCGCGCGACCAGGCTCGTGGACAATCGCGGCAGTTTACTCTCCCGGTCCCTTTTGTTAGAGTCCGCCACGCCTCGTCAACCGGCTCTCCATGCCCCTCACGGTCCCTTCCGCCTCCTTCCTGACCACCCATGCGGCGGTCCTCGTCTTCCTGGTGATGGGGATCGGCTTCCTGGCCATGAACCTCGTCATCTGGCGCATCATCCGTCCGTCGCGCTTCAGCGAAGAGAAGCTCACGACCTACGAGTGCGGCGAGAACCCGACGGGCAGCGCGTGGATCCAGTTCAACATCCGCTTCTACGTCTTCGCCCTCATCTTCATCATCTTCGACGTGGAGGCCGTCTTCCTCCTGCCCTGGGCGGTGGTCTTCCGCAAGCTCGGTGAGGAGCAGGGCCTGCTGCCCTACGTGGAAGGACTGGTCTTCATCGCCATCCTCGTCGTCGCCCTGGTCTACGTCTGGCGCAAGGGCGACCTGGAGTGGGTGCGGGCGGAGGACAGGACCTAGGAATGCCCGCAATCACCGGCCTCGTACAGAACAAGTTCAGCGAAGAGAACGTCGTCTTCACGACCGTCGACAACGTCATCAACTGGGCGCGGAAGTCGAGCCTGTGGCCCATGACGTTCGGCCTGGCCTGCTGCGCGATCGAGATGATGGCGACGGGGGCCAGCCGTTACGACTGGGACCGCTTCGGGATGATCCCGCGCGGCACCCCGCGGCAGAGCGACCTCATGATCGTGGCCGGCACCGTGACCTTGAAGATGGCGACGCGACTCAAGCGGCTCTACGAGCAGATGCCGGAACCCAAGTACGTGATCTCGATGGGCTCGTGCGCCAACAACGGCGGCCCGTACTGGCGCGTGGGCTACCACGTCCTCAAGGGCGTGGACGAGGTGGTGCCGGTGGACGTGTACGTGCCCGGCTGTCCGCCGCGCCCGGAGGCGCTGCTGTACGGGGTCATGAAGCTCCAGGAGCGGATCCAGGAAGACCGCGTGCTCCGCCGGAAGGGCGATACGCTGGGCAGCCTGGCCGGCGCGAGCATGGCGCCGGAGTCCACGAAGTAACGGCAACATGGACGCGCCTGCCATCCATCAGCGCCTGAGCGCGCAGTTCGGCGAGCGGATCTCGGCCTTCCAGGCCGACGTCCTGCAGCCCTGGGCGGTGGTGGCGCCGGAAGTCATCGCGGAGGTCGCCGCCTTCTGCAAGTCCGATCCGGAGCTCGGGTTCGACAACCTGATGTGCCTCTCCGCGGTGGACTATCCGAAGGAGACGCCCCCGCGCCTCGAGCTCGTCTATCACCTCTGGTCCTACGCGCACACGCACGGCTTCGTCCTGAAGGTCCACCTGCCGCGCGAGTCGCCCTCGGTGCGCACGGTGGAGAACGTGTGGGGCGTGGCCAACTGGCACGAGCGCGAGGCCTACGACCTCTTCGGCATCACCTTCACCGGACACTCCGACCTGCGCCGCATCCTGCTGCCCGACGATTGGATCGGCTACCCGCTGCGCAAGGACTGGGTGGACCCGGACTTCTACAACGGCCTGCACGTCAAGCCCACGCCGCAGATGGCGGAGCGCTCGATGGCCGGCGAGAAGATGGGCGTGGGCCCCTTCGATCACACGCCCCCGAACCGGCACGTAGAGGATTGATGGGCAGCTTCGGCTGGCGCGTGGACGATCTCGACACCGACGAGATGATCCTGAACATGGGTCCGCAGCACCCGTCCACCCACGGCGTGCTGCGGCTGGAGCTGCGCACGGACGGCGAGGTCGTGCGCGCGGCCCGGCCCCACATCGGCTACCTGCACCGCTGCTTCGAGAAGCACGCGGAGAACGTCGACTACCCGGGGGTGATCCCGTACACCGACCGGATGGACTACGTGGCCTCCATGGGCAACTCGCTCGGCTACGCCCTCGCCGTCGAGGGCCTGCTCAAGATCGAACCCAGCCCGTACGTCCAGACCATCCGCGTGATCATGGCCGAGCTGCAGCGCATCGCCTCGCACTGCGTGGCCGTGGGCACGTACGGCATGGACATCGGCGCCTTCACCCCCTTCCTGCATCTCCTGCGCGACCGCGAGAAGATCCTCGACATGTTCGAGTGGACCTGCGGGGCCCGCCTCCTTTACAACTACAACTGGGTGGGCGGAGTCAGCCACGACCTGCCCGAGGGGTTCATCAAGGCCTGCCGGCAGTTCCTGCGCGAGTTCGAGGCGATCACGTATCCCGAGCTGATCGATCTCCTGCTCAAGAACAAGATCTTCATCAAGCGCACGGCCAACATCGGGGTGTGCCCGGTGGAGGTCGCCGTGTCCTACGACCTGACCGGTCCCAACCTCCGCGGCAGCGGCCCGCCGCGCGACCTGCGCAAGGACGCGCCCTACTCGGGGTACGAGAACTATGCGTTCGAGGTCTGCGTCGGGAAGGGCGACTTCGGTCCCCTCGGCTCCTGCTTCGACCGCAACTGGGTGCGCACCGTGGAGATGGCGGAGAGCGCCAAGATCGTGCACCAGGCCCTCGATCGCCTGGAGAAGATGGAGCGCGCCGACGTCCACGAGAAGGTGCCCAAGCGCGTCAAGCCCGCCAAGAGCGAGATCTACAGCCGCTCGGAAGCGCCGCGCGGCCAGCTCGGGTACTACGTCGTGGCCGACGGCACCGGCGTCAATCCGTATCGGGTGAAGGTCAAGAGCCCCTGCTTCACGGCCATGAGCGTGTTCCACGTGCTCGCCCGCGGCATGATGATCGCGGACATCATCGCCCTCATCGGATCGCTGGACGTCGTACTGGGCGAGATTGACAGGTAATGGACCTTTTCTTCCGGCTCTTCCCCGAGGCGTGGCCGGAGTGGCTGAGGGTCGCGCTGTCCGCGACGATCCCGGCCGTCCTGCTCCTGACCTTCATGGCCCTCGGCCCTATCGTGTACGTGTACGTCGAGCGCAAGATCGCGGGGTTCATGCAGGACCGGCTCGGCCCCACGCGCGTCGGACCCTACGGCCTGCTGCAGACGATCGCCGACGCCATCAAGCTGATGTTCAAGGAGGCGATCTACCCGACGGGAGCGGACAAGAAGCTGTTCCTGATCGCGCCCTGCCTGGTGGTGCTGGGCGCGTTCCTGGCCATGGTGGTGATCCCGTTCGGCGGCAAAGCGCAGGTGGCGGACCTCAACGTGGGCCTCTTCTACGTGGTGGCGGTCTCGAGCCTCTCCACCGTCGGCCTGATCATGGCGGGCTGGGCCTCCAACAACAAGTACGCGCTCTTCGGGGCCATGCGCTCGGCCGCCCAGATCGTGTCCTACGAGATCCCGGCGGTGATGATCCTGCTCGGCATCGTGATGATCGTGGGCAGCCTCTCCCTGCAGGACATCGTGATGGCCCAGCAGGGCGGGCTCACGCATTGGTTCCTCTTCCGCTACTTCCCGCTCATGCCCGTGGCCTTCGTCATCTTCTTCACGGCCGGACTGGCGGAGTGCAACCGCACGCCCTTCGACATCCCGGAAGCGGAGAGCGAGCTCGTGGCCGGCTTCCACACGGAGTACAGCGGCTTCTTCTTCGCGATGTTCTTCATGGCCGAGTACACGGAGATGTTCGTCATCTCCGCGGTGGCTTCGGTGCTGTTCCTGGGCGGCTACTGGAGCCCGCTCCCCAACCACTGGCTGCAGCACCTCGGGCCCATCGGCCTGGGGCCGGCGTGGCTCATCGCCAAGGCCTGGTTCCTCGTCTTCGTGATGATGTGGCTGCGCTGGACGCTGCCGCGGCTGCGCGTCGACCAGCTCATGTACGTGGCCTGGAAGGTGCTGCTGCCCATCTCGATGGTCCTGGTCGTCGCGGTGGGCGGCTTCCTGATGATCCCGCAGACCCGCAACGGTTTCATCTGGGACCGCTGGGTCGGCTGGCCGCTGACCGCGGTCGTCTTCGGTGCCCTCATCCTCTGGATGGCGGGCGCGCGGCTCTCCAAGAAGCGGCGCGTACAG
>DASTLK010000204.1:0-17546 GCA_035715025.1 Vicinamibacteria bacterium | reverse complement strand
CCCCCCCAAGGATCCGAGCATGATGCGCGTCGGCAACGCCCCCGTGAGCTGGGGCGTGTACGAAGCGAACCGGCCCAATCCGCCTTTCGGTGACGTCCTCGACGGAATCGCCCGCGCCGGCTACGCGGGCACCGAGCTTGGACCCTACGGCTATCTCCCCACGTCCGCGCGCGAGCTGGACCACGAGCTGCGCTCACGGGGACTGACCCTGGGCTCCTCGTTCGTGCCCCTTCCCCTGGAGGATGCGTCCCGGCGCGCGGCCTCCGTGCGCGCCGCCCTCGACGTCGCGCGTCTCCTCGCGTCCCAGCGCGTGCGCGAGCTGATCGTGGCCGACGACGAGGATCCCGTCCGCACCGCGCAGGCCGGACGCGTGCCCGCCGACGGCCGTGCCGGGTTCGACGACAAGCAGTGGCGCGAGGCCGTCACCACCCTGAACGCGGTGGCCCGCGCCCTGCGCGACGAGCTGTCCATGACGGTGGTGGTCCACCACCACGCGGGCACGTTCGTGGAGACGCCGCAGGAGATCGATCGCCTGCTGGCGGAGACGGATCCGGAGATCGTCGGCCTGCTTCTCGATACCGGCCATGCCGTCTACGGTGGGGCCGACCCCGTCGAGGTGCTGCGCCGCCACGGCGATCGCGTGCGCTACGTCCATCTCAAGGACGTCCGCGCGGACGAGCTGGCGCGCGTGCGCACGACCGACATCGGCATGTCGGAGGCCTGGAAGCGCGGCGTGTTCTGTCCGCTGGGCGAGGGCGTGGTCGATTTCCCGGGCGTCGTCGAGTCGCTGCGCGCGCGCGACTATGACGGCTGGCTGATCGTCGAGCAGGACGTGGTGCCCGACGAGCGGGGCCGCCTGGAGCCCGAGCCCTTCGCCAGCGCCCGCCGCAGCCGCGCCTACCTCCGCGAAAACGTGGGCCTGTAGCGATGCCGCCGCTGAGAGTGGGAGTCGTCGGCTGCGGCGGCATCGCGCAGATGATGCACCTCCCGACGCTGGCCGAGCGGCCAGATCTCTTCCAGATCGTCGCCCTCGCCGACCTCAGCGAGAGGACGGTCAACGCCGTGGGCGAACGGTACGGGGTCCGGGCCCGGTTCAAGGACGGCCGGGAGCTGGCCGGCCAGAAGGACGTCGAGGCGGTCCTCCTCTTCGCCTCCGGCTGCCATCGCGACGCCGTGCTCGAGCTGCTGGCCGCGCGCAAGCCGCTGTTCGTCGAGAAGCCGCTGGCCTTCAGCCTGCCCGAGACGGAAGAGGTCGCGCGCGCCGTGCGCGAGGCGGGAGTGCCGTTCATGGTCGGCTACCACAAGCGGTTCGACCCCGCCTACCTGCGCGCGCGCCGCGCCGTCCAGGAGATGCGCGACCTGCGCTTCGTCGAGGTCACCGTCCTCCACCCCGACGACGGCGCCTATCGGACGCATCACGCCGTCCTGCCCCTGCCGGACCAGCCGTGGCAGCCGCGCCCGGAGAAGCAGCAGATCACCGACACGCACGAGCGCGTGATGCGCGGAGCGCTCAAGGGATGTGTCGACCGGATCGTCGGCGACAAGGCCCCGGCCCATCACCGTGTCGGCGCGGCCCTCCTCTTCGAGAGCCTCATCCACGACATCGACGCCGTGCGCGGCGTGCTGGGCGATCCGGAAGGCGTGGTGTCCGCTCACGTCTGGCGCGATGGCCTCGCCCAGAACTCGATCTCGCGCTTCGCCGGTGACGTGCGCGCCTCCGTGAGCTGGATCTCGGTGCCCGGCCTCAAGCACTACGAGGAGACGCTGCGCTTCATCGGACCCGACACGCGGGTGACGCTCGTCTTCCCGTCGCCCTACATCCGCCACGCGCCCACGCCGCTCACCATCGAGCGCATGGACCGCGAGGAGCTGTTGGTCGAGAATCACACCGTGTCCTACGAAGAGGCGTTCCGCGCGGAGCTGCATCACTTTCGCGAGGCCGTGCTCGGTGGCACCCCGCCCGCGCCGTCGCTGGCGGACGCCCTCGGCGACGCGCGCTGGATCCACCAGATCGCCGCCGCCTATACGGACGGGCCCGCACGGTGAGGGGCGCGCCCGGCATCGCCCTCGTCCTGGCTCTCGCCGTCGAGGCCGTCCTGCCCGCGAGTGCGGCGCCACCGCCACCGGTGCGCCGCCGCGCAGTGCCCAGCCCCGCTCCCGTCGTCGACGAAGGCCCCCTCGAGGCCGTCCTGGAGACCGCGGAAGGCGCGTTCGTGATCCGCCTGCTCGCCGACGTCGCCCCGCGTCACGTGCGGTATTTCGCCAAGACCGCGCGCGCCGGCGGCTTCGACGGCACGACCTTCCACCGGATCGTGCCGCGCGGGATCATCCAGGGCGGTGATCCGCTCTCGAAGGACCCGGCCAAGAAGGCGCTCTACGGAACGGGCGGCCTCGGCGTGCTCAAGGCCGAGTTCTCCACCCGGCCCATGGCCCGCGGATCCGTGGCCGCGGTCCTCCGGCCCAGGGACCCGGACAGCGCGGGCAACCAGTTCTTCGTGGTGCTCTCGGACCAGCCGTCCCTGACCGGCAAGTTCACCATCTTCGGCGAGGTGGCCTCGGGGATGGACGTGGTGGACCGCATTGGCGAAACCCCGGTCGACGGCGACAAGCCGCAGAGGCGCGTCGTCATCCAGAAGGTGACGATCCGGGCCCTGGCGGCCGCGCCGGCGCCGTCACCGTCGCCTTCGCCCGTCCCGTGATGGAGGCGGCGGCAGCCGCTCGGTTCCTCCTCGTCACGCGCGACGAAGACATCCAGGCGCGGCTGCGCCCGGCCCTGGCCGGTGCCGGCTACGAGCTGGAATCCGCGGCGGACGCGGTGGCGGCGGCCGCGCGCGTGGCGGCGGAGCGCCCGCGCCTGGTGCTGGTGGACCTCGGCCTGCCGCGGCGCGAGGGCTGGACCGCGCTCGTCCGGCTGCGCGCGCTGCCCGACGCACCTCCCGTCGCCGTGCTCATCGGCCGCGCCGACTACCACGCCTTCGCGCAGGCCATCCGCGAGGGTGCCGCCGCCTGCGTCTTCCTCCCCTTCGTCGCGGGCGACCTCGTCGCGCTCTGCGAGGCCGTCCTCACCCGCGCCGCGTCTGCTCCCGTCCGCGACGTGCGCGCGCACGTCCGGCGTCTGGTGGCCGCGGAAGTGAGCGTCCTGTCCGCCGAGGGCGTCACCCTGGCCGCGGGGGAGCTGGCCAACCTCGGCTCCGGGGGCGCGCAGGTGCGGCTGCCCGTGTGCCTCGAGGCAAAGACTCGCGTGCGGCTCATGCTGCCGGTGCCGGTGGGCGACGCGCTGATCGTCGATGCCGTCGTGCAGTGGAACCGCCGCACCGCGTCCGGCTTCAACCACGGCCTGCAGTTCGTGGACCTGACCCTGGCCCGGCGCCGGCAGCTCAGCGACCTGCTCGACTCTCCGGACGCCTGAGACGCGGCGTCCGACTCAGCGGGACCAGGCCAGGCCGACGATCGCGGGGTAGTCCACCTGCGATCCGTGCGCGTGGGTGAAGAGCGGGACCTTCACCTGCAGCGAGAGCGCGCCCGCCGTGCCGAACTGCCGCACGAGCGCGGCCGAGACCAGAAGGTCGGTTCGCCCGAGGTTCCCCTCTTCCTCGATCACGCCGCTCCAGCGCTCGGCGCTCTCGTGCGCGAGGTCGAGCCCGGCCTGGGCCCGCCAGGGTCCGCGCAGCCGCCGGTCGGCGACGAGGCTCGCGTCGGTGCGGCGGCCGGCGCGATAGCCGTGGGCGTTCTCGTACAGCGGCAGCCGGGCGAGCGCGCTGCCGATGACGCTGGTCTGGCCGAGATGGCGGCCGACGGACAGGCCGAACATCGGGTTCCACGTCCCGGTGCCGAACTGGATGTGCTGGTGGGGGAGGCCGCGGCGACCGAGGGCGAAGGGATTCTCCACGGTGTGACCCAGGGGAATGGAGACGCCCGCCCGCGCGGCCAGCGACCACTTGCCCAGCGCCTTGCCGGCCACGGCCAGCGCCCAGGGGTCGCCGATCCCCGTGAGCGTTTCGTTGCGATGGTGGATGTCGCCCTGGGGCAGGACGACGGGCCGCCGTTCGAGGTCCTGGAAATGGATGCGCGTCGTGACCTGCCGATAGAAGGACGTGAGGCTCAGCCCGATGCCCCGGGCCACGCCGTACTCCGCGACGAGGGCGGCGTCCGCCACCGTGAGGTCCTGGACGTGCCAGGCCACGGGCGGTGCGTCGTCCGTGGCCATGTGCTCGTTGTGCACGCGCGTGCCGGCGGCGGCGAGCGTCGAGCGCCACTTGCCCGGAGCAGGAGGGGCGAGGAAGGACCCGCCGACCGGCAGGTTGGGGTTCGATCAGCCGGCTCAGCCGGCTTCGAAGGCCTGAGCTGGTGCCGTCACCATCACCAGCGCCAGCAGGAATCGCGACGACCGGCTCACTTCGCGGCCAGCGCCTTGTCGAGCTTGTCCATGTCCGCGCCCGCGATGTCGATCCGCTTGCCGGACGGCGTGAAGACGATGAGATAGGGCAGCGCCTCCAGGCGCGACCCCAGCTCCTTGCCCAGGGGACTCTCGAACTCCACGACGTTGAGCTTCCGCACCGCGACGTCCGCACGCTTGCCCACGAGGTCGCGCAAGCGCTCGTCGACGGTGCGGCAGGGCCCGCACCAGTCCGCGTAGACGTCGAACACGGTGTACTTCGCGGCCGCGCGCAGCTTCGGAAGCGGACCGACCGCGGACCCGTCGCGGCTGAGCCAGAGGACGTCCGCCCCCGCCGGATAGTCCGGGTGCGGAAGGTACGCGCCGTGGCCGGGACCCACCGTGGCCTTGAACCCGGCCCGCTCGACGGCGGAGACCACGGCCTCGTCGGCGACGCCATCCTCGAGCTTGACCGTGAGCTCGACCTTCTGCTTGTCGAACTCGACCTTGCCGATGCCCTTCGTCTTCTTGAGCTCGTCCTTGATCTTGTCGGCGCAGGTTGCGCAGTCCGCTCCCTGGACGGAGAACACCTGGACCCGGTCCGCCCAGGCGGACGCGGCGGCCAGGACGAGAGTCAGGGACAGGGATGGAATCAGGCGTGTCATCGGGCTCCTCGCGCACACCAGTATAGAGGACTCACTCCGCGCGCAGGGCCTCCAGGGGGGGCCGGGCGAAGACGTCGCGCGCGCTCGTCAGGCCGACGATCGCGGTGAGGGCGACCACGCCGAACGAGAAGGCGGCCAGGGGGAAGGCGGGCACGGCGAAGGGCGCCTCGAACAGGAAGTGCAGCAGCGCCCATCCGCCCAGCAGCGAGAGGGCGAGCGCGGACGCCGAGGCCAGCGCGCCCAGGCTGAGGTACTCGGCCAGGATGACGCGCGCGACCTGCGCGCGCGTGGCCCCCAGCGTCTTGAGGAGCACGCCTTCGCGGATCCGCTGGTCCCGGCTGGCCGCGACCGCTCCCAGCAGCACGATCAGCCCCGCGGCCAGGCTGAAGAGGGCCATGAATCGGATGGCCAGGCTCACGCGCGCGATCACCTTCTCGATGACCTCCTGCACCTGGGAGAGGTCCAGCGCGGTGACGTTGGGGAAGGCTTCCGCGACCGCGCGCTGCAGCCGCGCCCGCCGCGTCGGGTCGGAGACGCGCGTGAGGGTCAGGAAGGTCTGCGGGGCGGAGGCGAGGGGTCCCTCCGGGAACACGATGAAGAAGTTCGGCTCGAAGCGCGCCCATTCCACTTCGCGCAGGCTGGCCACGCGGGTGGATATGGTGACGCCCTGCACGTCCCAGGTGACGAGATCGCCGACGCCCACGCCCATCTCCTTGGCCACTCCGGCCTCGACGGAGATGGGCACGGGCTCGCCCGCGGGATGCGCGGAGAGCCAGGAGCCGGCCGCCCAGGGCCGGCCGGCGACCATGCGCTCGGAGGAGCCCACGGTGTCGCGATAGGTGCTGCGGTACTCGCGTCGGAGCGTCCAGCGGTTGGGCTGTCCGGGCCGGGGCGGCTCGGCGGCCACCGTGCCTTCGGCCAGCAGCGCGCCCGCGGGCCGGCCCTTCACCGAGGCGATGCGCATGGGGACGATCGGGACCGGCGCCTCTGCGGGCAGGCCTTCGCGCTGCATCAACGCGCGCACGCCCTCGCGCTGATCGGGCTGGATGTCGAAGAGCGCGAGGTTGGGGCGGTCCTGCGTGCCGCCCACGCGGAGGTCGCGCAGGAGGTTGTGGTGCACGAGGTAGACGGTGTCGAGCAGGAAGGCGCCGAAGCCGAGGGCGAGGATCACCATCGCCGTCTGGTTGGCGGGTCGGTACAGGTTGGCCAGTCCCTGGCGCCACACGTAGGGCCAGCGCCGGGGGAACAGCCGGCGAACCATGCTCATCAGGAGCAGCGCGACTCCCCAGAGCGCACCCAGGGCGACGCCGATGGAGGCGGCGAAGACGATCCCCGCGCCGGGGCTCGGAGCCTGCAGGACGGAGAGGCCAAGGATGCTGAGGACGAGCACGAGCACGGCGAGGAGGCGCCGCCAGTCGCGCCGGCCGCGCGCGGGGGGCTCGAAGGCGCGTCGCAGCACCGCGAGCGCGGGCACGTCGCGGATCGAGAGCAGCGGCAGCAGCGAGAACAGGCCGGCCACCCAGGCCCCGAGGGCGAGGCCGGCGGCGATGGAGGCGGGAGCGGGCGCGAACGCGACGTCCACCGGCAGCAGGCCACGCATCACCCGCGGCAGGAGCCATTGCAGCGCGATCCCGATGATGGCCCCCACCGTGGAGCCGACGAGGCCGAGGGCGACCGCCTGCAGCAGATAGGCGCCGAAGATCTGACCGGCGGTGGCGCCCAGGCAGCGCAGGACGGCGATCGTGTCCATCTTCTTCTTCATGAGCGCACGCACCGCGCTCGCCACCCCGAGCCCGCCCAGGAGCAGGGCGACCAGCCCGATGAGGGACAGGTACCGGCCGAGGCGGCCCAGCGCATTGTTGAGCGAGCGCTGGTCCTCGGTCACGGTGCGGATGCCCACGCGCTCCGACGAGAGCTGGATGCGGTTGCGGTCGGCCAGGCGCTGCGCGTCCACGCCGGCGGGAAGCTTGATGTACACGTCGTAGCGGGCGCGGGAGCCGAAGCGGAGCAGTCCGGTGCGCGCGACGTCCCGGGACGAGAGGTAGACGCGCGGACCGAGCGCGGAGCGGATGCCCACGTCGCCCGGATAGTTGACGACGGTGCCGCGGATCTCCACCTTGGCCTCGCCGAGGCTCAAGATGTCCCCGACGCGCGCGTCGAACAGGGTGAGCAGGGACGGATCGACGAGCACGCCGCCGCCCTCGCCGAGCCGGGTCCACCGTCCGGGCGGCGACGTCTCGATGGTCCCGTAGTAGGGGAAGCCGCCCTCGATGGCCATGGCCTGGACGGGCCGGGCCCCGGCGGTGCGCGGGACGTACGCCATCGCGCTGAAGCTGGTGACGCGCGCCACCTGCGGCTCCGCGGCGCCCGCGCGCCCGCTCTCGATGATCCGGGCGATCTGGCTCTCCGCGCGCGGCGAGAACGCGGTGCCGCTGCCGACGGCCAGGTCCGCCCCCAGAAGCGCGCGCGCCTGGTCGCGCACCGAGGCCTGCAGGTTCCGCGTGAAGGAGCCGATGGCCACCAGCGCCGCCACCCCCGCCGTCACCGACGCCATCAGGAGCAGCAGGCGCCGCGGGGACCGGCTCTCGCGCCAGGCGAGGAGCAGCGCGAAGCGCATCCGGTCAGGCCGCCGCCGTATCCGAGAGCAGGGCGCCGTCATGCAGGCGCACGATCCGCCCCGCGCGGCCGGCCAGGCTCTGGTCGTGGGTGACGAGGATCAGGGTGGTCCCGACCTCGCGGTTGAGCTCCGACATCAGCTCGATCACGCGGGCCCCGGTGGCGGCGTCGAGGTTGCCGGTGGGCTCGTCCGCGAACAGGACGCGCGGCCGGTGGCTGAAGGCGCGCGCGAGCGCGACCCGCTGCTGCTCGCCGCCCGAGAGCTGGGCCGGATAGTGATGACCCCGGCCGGTGAGCCCCACTCGTCCCAGGAGCTCGTCCGCCCGCGCCTGCGCCTCGAGGCCGCGCAGCTCCAGGGGAACCTGGATGTTCTCGCGCGCGGTCAGGGTCGGGATGAGCTGGAAGGACTGGAAGACGAAGCCCACCTTCTCGCCCCGCAGCCGCGCCCGCTGGTCTTCGCTGAGGGAGCCGAGCTCGACGCCGTCGAGCCACACGCGGCCGGTGGTGGGGCGGTCGAGCCCCGCGAGCAGGCCGAGCAGCGTGCTCTTGCCGCTGCCGGAGGGCCCGAGGATGGCGACGAACGATCCGTCCGGCACGTCGAGCGTGATACTTTTCAGGACGGGCAGCTCGTGCCCGCCGGAGAGAAAAGTCCTGGTCAGGGATTCACAGCGCAGCATGGTCCAGCGTCATTGACGAGGATCGCGGGTCAAAAGTTGTGGCCGGGGCGCACGCATCCTCCGATGATAGCGGCCCCGCGCGCCTGGTGTCTCTGCCTGGCCCTCGTCGCGGCCGTGGCCGGCTGCGGCAGGGCCTCCCGCGAGGCCGCGCCCGCGGATCGCGGCGTGCCCATCGCCCCACCCGCCATCGCGGACAAGGGCGTGGTGCTCGCGGTGGGCACGAGCCTCACCGCCGGTTACGGCCTGCCCGATCCGGACCTGGCCTACCCGGGCCTGCTCGAGAAGCGCGTCGAGGAGGCCGGCCTGCCCTATCGCGTCGTGAACGCTGGCGTGAGCGGTGAGACCACGGCGGGGGCGCTCCGCCGGATGGACTGGCTCCTTCGTCAGAAGGTCGACGTCCTCGTCCTGGAGACGGGGGCCAACGATGCCCTGCGCGGACAGGATCCGGCCGCGACCCGCGCGAACATCGACGCCATCCTGACGCGCGCGGCCGCGCAATCGCCGCCTCCGCGCCTGGTGCTCCTCGGGATGAAGGCGCCCCCGAACTTCGGCGCCGTCTACGGCCGGGGCTTCGACACCATCTATCCCGACCTGGCCCGCAAGCACGGCGCGGTGCTGGTTCCGTTCGTCCTCGAGGGCGTGGCGGGAATTCCGCGATTGAACCAGGCCGACGGGATCCATCCCACGGAGGAGGGACAGCGGAAGATGGCGGACCTGGTCTGGACGGCGATCCGGCCGTTGCTCGACCGCCGACCGTAGCGGGCTCGCCACGGCTCAATTCGCGGGCGGTCCCCCTGGCCCAGCCGTCGCCGAGGCTCGTGCGCGAGCGACCCGGGCGGCAGAATGCTTGGCGTTGACCTCGGCCGCACGTTCGGCGGCGATGTTCGATGCCTCGGCCAGCCGGTCGAAGTAGGTGCCCAGGGAACGGTGCGGACCGGTCACGGACGCCAGCGGCGGCTGGACGTGATGGTTCACTTCCGGCATCCCCAGGCGCCTCTGGGTCAGCGTCCCCAGGACCTCGAGGCCTGCGATCAGGACGACCGTTGCGCCTCCCCAGGCGACCCGGAACCAGACACTGCGTCCGGCCCGGCGCAGAGCGGCGAGGTGCACGACCGCCCAGACGGTCAGGCCGATCTCCAGTATGTCCTTGACCATCGCGAAGGCGTCGCTGGGAAGGGCGTAGTACGCGGCGGTCAGTACCGCTCTCGATCCCGCGAACACGAGGGCCACGACGGCGAACGCACACAGCGTGTCGGCGATGCGTACCCTCCGCCCGGCGAGGCGCAGGAAACCAAGAAGTACGAGCCCGGCGACGGGCAGGGTGACCATGGCGGCGAGGCAGTGGCCCAGGATGACGCCCGTCCGATTCTGCTGCGACGGAGACCAGAGCCCCGGACCCCCGACCACCATGGCGAGCCAGGCCGCGGCGGCGAGGGCCACGTAGCGGGCGTGGTCGGCGATCGAACGGCGCTGCTCGAAGCCGGCCAGGTCGCTGGGCCTCAGCTCCAGCGTGTCCTCCGTCCCCAGGCGCTCGACCTCGATCTCCACGCGGCCCAGCAGGCAGCGCACCACGCGGCCGCCGTGGGCTTCCGTCACCGGGCGCGGACCGAGGCGCACGGCGTTACGGCTGCCCAGGTCGCGCACGACGAGCTCTCCCGATGCATCGCTCTCGATCACGGCGTGGGCTCGGGACACGCTGGAGTCGAAAAGGACGAGGTCGTTCTCCGGCCCCCGGCCCACGCGCACGGGAAGTCCGGGCAGGACGTGCTCGCGCACGATCACACCCTGATGCAGGACGCGCACGGCGATCACCGTGCCTCCAGGAGGCGCGTCGAGCCGAGCGCGCGTTCGGTGAAGACGCGGAAGGACGCCGGGCGCACTCCCTTCATGTGCACGGCGACGAACGCGGCCACGGTGGGGTGGGTCACCGTGGTGGCCACGAGGTCGTAGTTGAAGAATCCGGGGTGCTCGACGAGGGCGGAGACGCACGCGCTGGTCTTCCACACGTGCGCTCCCGCGGCCACGCGGTCGGAGACGCACTCCGGCGCCGACAGCGTGCCCCCCTCGGGATCCTGCGCTTGGACCTCCAGGTGCGCCGGCGCGTGCTGCTCGAGATGGGCGTAGAAGCCGTAGCGTCCGCCGCCGGTGAAGCGGAAATGCTCCACGAGGAGACTGATCATGCCGACGGGTCCTACGTCCTCGATGGAAGGCGTGAACTGGAGGTCGCAGCCGAAGCGCGCCTTCGTCATTCCCTGCTGCTCCTGCACCTGGATGTCGTCCCAGCATTCGAACACTTCGGGCGGCCGCCGGGTCTCGGCCCCGCCGACCCTGGCCGTGTCCTCCCCCGGTGCCGTGTAAGGCGCGACCGCTCGCCGTACCATGCTCGCCTCGAGCGCGTCGAGCTGGCGCGTCACTTCCTTGCGCAGCGCCGCGCGTTCGAGGACGACGGGAGGAGCGGTCAGCAGGGCCGGGATCTTCGCCGCCGGGACGCCGAACGAGAGCGAGTTGGACAGGTAGAGGACGGAGACGTTCGTGCCGATGATGCGCCCCTGCGCGTCGAGGATCGGGCCGCCGCTCATCCCCGAGTTGAGGGGCATGGACAGCAGCATGCGGTCCACCGCCCCCTTGGCCGCGAGCCCGTTGAAGATGCCTTCGATCAGGCTGAGCCCGAGGCCGTGGGGGTTGCCCAGTGCCACGATCGGGGAGCCCGGGGCGGGGAGGGCGGGCGCCATGGAGAGGGGCGCGGCACGCAGACTCGGCACCGACAGCACGGCGAGGTCGTTCTCCAGGTCGAAGGCACGCACGGTGGCGGGGAGGCTCTCCGCTCCCGTCCGGACACGGAGCTCGTACCGTTCCGGCTCGGCCAGGAGGGACTCCACCACGTGGTAGTTCGTGACCACCGTGCCCTCCGCGGACACGACGTACCCACTGCCGAGCGCGCTCTTCGCTTCGCGATTTCCCGAGTGCACCTCGACGGTCACGACGCTTGCCTTCACGCGCTCGTAGATCCGCGCGCTGGCCGGTGACGGCGAGGGTGGACCCTCGGGCGTCGCCGCCGCCTGGACGAGGAGCAGCAGGAGGGCGGTCAGCACGGGGGCATGCTAACCGGTTGCGTACCGAGACCGTTCGAACCCGTCCGCTTGCCGGCCGAGAGCGCCGGTCACGAACGCGAGCACGCGCTCGGCGGCCCAGAACCGCCCCGCCGCCGAGGTCGGGGCCACGAACCCGACGTGCCCGCCGCTGGAGGTCATCTCGCGCTGCACGAGTCCGGAGAGGGGCAGCGGCCAGCGCGTGACGGAGTCGGCGGGGACCATCGGGTCGTCGAGGGCGGCCAGCACCAGCACCGGCCGGGTCAGCGCGCCGAGCCGCGGGCCCGCGCTGGAGGCGCCGTAGTAGGCGTCGGCGCTCGCGTATCCGCCGTAGGGCGCGGTGATGGCTTCGTCGTACTCGCGGATGGTGCGGAGGCCGCGCTCACGCCCGCGTTCGTAGAGGTCGGGCCGTAGTCGCTGGAGCCGCTGATAGGCCGCCTTGAGGCTGCGCATGAAGTACGCCTGGTACAGACGGTTCGGCGGTCGCTCGAGGGCGTCCGCGCAGGCGGCGAGGTCCAGCGGCGGCGACACCGCGGCCACGCCCACGAGGCCGGGAGGCAAGCGATCCTCTCCACGGGCGAGGGCGAGCAGCGCCAGGTTCGCGCCCAGAGAGAAGCCGACGACCGCGAGCGCGGGCGTGTGCGGAGCCAGGGCGGCCAGCACGGCCAGCAGGTCGCCGTCCAGCCCCGCGTTGTACAGGCGCGGGCACAGGGCTTCCGCGTCGCCGGCCCCCCGCATGTTCATGCGCACGACGTGCCATCCCCGAGCGAGGGCCAGACGGCCCGTGGCCACCGCGTAGCCGGCGGCGTCGCAGCCGCCGAGCCCGTGCACGATGACGAGCGCGGGGCGCGCATCGCGCCGCCCCTCGTGCCAGGTGACGCGCGCGAGCAGGCGGACATCCTCGCCCGCCTCGACCACCAGGTCTTCCGTGGGCGCCTCCCAGCGCAGGTCGCGCCGGAGCCAGAATCCGAGCAAGGTCTGACGATGGCCGCCGGCGGTGGCCGGAGCCGGCACGAACGGAGTGACAGCCACTCCCGCGATGGTGGCCGCAGGAGCAGCCACTCCCGCGATGGTGGCCGCAGGTGCAGCCACTCCCGCGATGGTGGCCGCTGGCGCGGTCACGCCACCTGCAGGACGATCTTTCCGAAGTGCTCGGACTTTTCCATCATCTCGTGCGCCTGCCGCGCCTCCGCCAGGGGCAGCACGGTGTGCACGACGGGCTTGAGCTTGTGCGCGAAGTAGAAGGCGGCCGCTTCGAGCAGCTCCGCCTTGCCCCCCATGTACGAGCCGAGCAGCGAGAGCTGCTTCGCGAACAGGTGCCGCAGCTCGGTGGCGCCGGCGGCCCCGGTGGTGGCGCCGCACGTCACCAGGCGTCCCCGATGCGCCAGGGAGAGGATGGACCGCTCCCAGGTGGCGGCCCCCACGTGCTCGACCACCACGTCGGCCCCCTTGCGCGAGGTGAGACGCTTCACCTCCGCCACCACGTCCTGCTTGTGATGGTCGATCACGGCGTCCGCCCCGACCTTCTTGGCCTGCTCGAGCTTGGCCGCGCTGCCCGCGGTCGCGATCACGCGCGCGCCGTACAGCTTGGCCACCTGGATGGCGGCCATGCCCACGCCGCTGCCCGCGGCCCACACGAGCACGTCTTCGCCGATGCGCACGTGCGCGCGCGTGACGAGCATGCGCCAGGCGGTGAGGAAGACGAGCGGGAAGGCGGCCGCCTCCTCGAAGGGCAGGTGCCCGGGCAGGGAGATGAGGTTCTGGACGGGCACGCGGACCAGCTCCGCGTAGCCTCCGGGGATCTGGTACCCGAGGATCCGGTAGCTGCGGCAGGAGCTGTCCTCGCCGGACAAGCACTGCGGGCATCGTCCGCAGGACGTGCCGGGCGAGACCATCACGCGCTCGCCGGGAGCAATCCCTTCCACGGGAGTCCGCAGGGAGACGACCTCCCCCGCGATGTCGTTGCCGAGGATGTGCGGGAACGCGACCATCCGGCCGGCCTGTCCGATGCGCGTCCAGATGTCGAGGTGGTTGAGCGCGCATGCGCGCACGCGGACGAGGGCCTCTCCCGGCCCGGCCATGGGATCGGGGATGTCCTCGTAGCGCAGGACCTCGGGTCCCCCGTGCTCGTGCATGACGACGGCCTTCATTCGGAGCTCCCTTGTGTCCTCGGATGATAACCGGGATGGGCCAAACGGACGGAGACGGGCACGGAGACGGAGACGGAGACGGAGACGGGAACGGACGATCACGATCGCACTCGTCGCCGCCCGGTCCCGGGGTCGCGTGCGTCGCTCGTAGCGGGGCCTGTGTCGGTGCATTCACTCGGGACGTGCCCGACACCGGAGCGAGCGCGCGCACTGCTTTACGTGGGATGAACAAGTTCTAGCGCGCGCTCGCGTCCCCGCGAGAGTGACCACGCGGCCCCGTGGCGATGGCGGTGACGAGTGCGCCACGGGAGCCGTCTATAATCCCGGCGCGTGATCCAGGCCTTCCACGTCTACAAGCAGTACGACCGCGAGTCGTCCGCCCTCTCCGATATCACCGTCCACATCAAGAAGGGCGAGTTCTCGTTCCTCACCGGGTCCTCGGGGGCGGGCAAGACCACGTTCCTGAAGCTCATCTTCCGCGAGGAGCTCCCGTCGCAGGGACAGATCCTGGTCGGGGGACGGAACGTCACCGCGATCCCGGAGCGCCAGATCCCCGAGCTGCGGCGTTCCATCGGCGTCGTCTTCCAGGACTTCAAGCTCCTCAAGCGCAAGACGATCCTGGAGAACGTCGCCTTCGTGCTGCGCATCCTGGCCGTTCCCGTCAAGGAGCAGAAGCGCCGGGCCTTCGCCGCCCTCAAGTCGGTCGGGCTGCATCACAAGATGCACGCGTACCCCTTGCAGCTCTCGGGCGGCGAGCAGCAGCGGGTGGCCATCGCGCGCGCGCTCATCAACGAGCCCATGCTGCTGTTGGCCGACGAGCCCACGGGGAACCTCGACCCGGACATGGCCCAGGAGATCATGGACCTCTTCAAGGACGTCAACGCGCGCGGGACCACCGTCCTCGTCGCCACCCACGACCGCGAGATGATCCAGCGCATGGGCAAGCGCGTGATCACGCTGGAGCGAGGGCGCGTCGTCGGCGAGTGATCGGGCCTTCCGGCCGGAAGGTCGAAGCGGATCAGCCGAGGGTGCTGGCGGCGGCGCGCAGCATCGCGTCCACGCGCGCCACCACCGCTTCGAGCGCGACCGCGTTCTCCGCCCCTTCCGGCACGATCAGGTCGGCGTATCGCTTGGAAGGCTCGACGAACTCGAGGTGCATCGGGCGCACGGACGAGAGGTACTGTCGCTCGACGGATTCGAAAGAGCGTCCGCGCTCCTTGAGGTCTCGGCGCAGGCGGCGCAGGATGCGGACGTCGGAGTCGGTGTCGATGAACAGCTTGATGTCCATGAGCCGCCGCAGCGGCTCCTCGGCCAGGATCAGGATGCCCTCGAGGATGACCACGGGTCGCGGGGTCAGCGCGTCGGGGAGCACCCGGCGCGAGTAGGCGGCATGGTCGTAGGTGAGATGCGGAACCGGGCGCCCGGCCTTGAGGTCGCGCAGGTCCTGGATCAGCAGCGAGGTGTCGAAGGCGTCCGGATGATCGTAGTTGATGGCGGCGCGCGCGGCGGGATCGAGCGTGCTGCCGTCCTTGTAGTAGGCGTCCTGGGCCACGGTCACGCAGCGCTCCTCGCGGAGCCGCTCGAGCAGGCGGTTCGCGAAGGACGTCTTGCCGGAGCCGGTGCCACCGGCCACTCCGATGAGGACGGACATCCGCCGCCGATTATAATTTCGGACTTCGGGAGAGGGATAGCGCCAAACGCATGATGGTCCTGAGGGCCTTCCGCTATTTCGTGGAGGAGGCCCTGACCAGCCTCTGGCGCAGCCGGCTCATCACCGGGCTGTCGGTCATCACCATCGCGGTCAGCCTCTTCGTGCTGGGGGCATTCCTCTCCCTGGCCAGCAACCTCGCCGGCGTCGTCGCGCGCTGGAGCGACAAGGTCCAGGTGACCTTCTATCTCGAGGACCAGCTTCCGGACGCCGCCCGCGACGGCCTCCAGGCCGCGCTGCGCGCCGATCCCGCCGTGGAGTCGGTGGTCTACCTCTCGCGCGAGGAAGCCCTGCGCCGCTTCCGGGCCCTGTTCCGCGAGATGCGTTCGCTGCCGGAGGACCTCGGAGAGAACCCGTTCCCGGCCGCGCTGGAGGTGACGCTCCATCCCGCGCGGAACTCGGCCGCGGACGCCCAGCGGCTCGTGGACGGGTTCCGGAAAGCGCCCGGCGTGGAGGACGTCGAGTACGACCTCCTCTGGATCCAGAGGCTCTCGACCGCGGTCCGCCTCGTGCGCGGCGCGGGCGCGTTCCTGGGGGCGATCCTGGTCCTGGCCGCCGTTTTCACCATCTCGAACGTCATGCGGCTGACGATGTACGCGCGCCAGGACGAGCTCGACATCATGCGGCTGGTGGGCGCGGCCCCCGCCTACGTGAAGGGACCGTTCGTCGTGGAGGGAATGATCCAGGGAGGGCTGGGCGGAGTGCTGGCGCTGGTGCTCCTGTGGGGAATCTTCCACGCGCTCTCGCGCGACCTGCTCGCCACCTCCGACCTGCTCGGCCGCACCGCCATCGTGCTTCCGCCCACCATGGCCGCGCTCATCGTGGCCGGCGGCACGCTCGTGGGGCTGGCGGGAAGCCTGGTCAGCCTCGGTCGCCTACGGTTGTAAGGGCCGGATCGGCTGAACTTACGGAGACGGGACGTCAGAATCGATAGGTCTTGCCCTGCTCCAGGAAGGTCAGCTTCTTGCGCTTGAGCGCGCCCACCTGCTTCTTGATCGCCTTGAGGTGCTTGGGCTTCCCCCCGTAGAGATAGACGGGCACATCCCTCTCCAGCTTCTCGAGCTCGACGTCGAGGGTGGAGGGCGTGAGATGGCCCGAGATGTCGGCGAGATCCTGGAACTCGTCCGGGAACGACGTCTCGGTGATGATGGCCTTGAGGTTCTTCAGGCCGTTGACGATTTCCCAGAAGCGGTGCGTCGGACCCGTGTCGCTCGAGAAGGCGAGGCAGGATTTCTTGTCCTCGACGATGAAGCCGGTGGTCGGCACGATGTGCGACACGAGGACGGGACGGATGGTCAGGCCGTTGACGAGCACGGGCTCTTCGGGGCGTACCTCGACGAGCTTGAGGACGGGGGTGAGGTCGTTGGGAAGGCTGGTGAAGTCCGGCCAGGTGATCTTGTTGAAGAGGTGGTTCTTCATCGACGCCACTACTTCCGGGATCGCGTAGATGCGCAGCGAGAAACCGGGGGCGCTGAAGTTGTTGTCGATGAGGAACGGCAGTGTGCAGGTGTGGTCGAGGTGCGAGTGCGAAATGAAGATGTCCTTGACCTTCTCCTGGTCGCGCAGGGAGAGCGCACCCGACACCCATCCAGCGTCCAGGGCCACGGTGTCGTTGATCAATAGCGAGGTCATCCCGTGTCCGGGGATGTTCCCGCCGAAGCAGCCCAGGACCTTCAGTTTCATTCCGCCCTAATTCGAGTGGCCATTTGCGCCAAGTTGCTCAATGCCAATTGGTTGGAAGGCACGGGACGTCGCGGGAAGCTATCATGCCGCCTTCGAAGGTGTCAAGTCGAAAAACCGATGATGCCACGCCACGACACAAGACTTGGTAGCAGTCGGCACACATCACCCGACGGGTAGTACTTTTCCCTTGACACGTCGAACGACGGCTTCTTACACTCGTTTCACGCGAGAAAGGAGGTGGTCCAGTGGACAGTCGGCAAACATCACGCGAGGTGGCTGACGCTTAGGTTCTTGAGCCAGTGGTGAACATCTAGGGCAGACTTTTCATCTGGATAGCCTCCACCGGGACGGATCGGTCCCGACCGGCTGGGGGCCCGCTAGGCCGCAGAGTCTGGCGAATCCCAACAGCTGACCGCCCCCGGAGGGCTCCGAAAGCCCTCCGGGGTTTTTCATTTCCGGGGGCTTACGGGCGCGGCTTCGCGGCCGCGGCGGGCTCGGCCTCCAGCGGCTTGCGCGCGAAGTGGTACAGCGTCGCGGCCAGGCCGATGAACGCGGCTACGCCGACGAGGTTCGCAACGAGGTT
>DASTLK010000203.1:0-16616 GCA_035715025.1 Vicinamibacteria bacterium | reverse complement strand
TCGATCGCGCTCCGGTGGCCGTCCCAGTAGGCGCGCGACGCGGCGTCGAGCCGCGGCCGGAGGGAGGCGTAGACGGCGCGGCGATCCGGAGCGGGCCGCACACCGAGGAATTCGAGGAGCGCGCCGTGGTCCAGGCCACGGAAGGCGGCGGCCTTGAGCGCGACGAGCGCGATCTGGGCCGGGCTGAGGTCGACGGCCAGAACGTGCGCCGCGCCACGGGCCAGGAGAGAGAAGCTGTTGTCGCCCGCGGAGGCGATCGAGAGGCACCGCGCCCCTTCGAGGGGAGCCAGAGCCCGAACGAGGACGTCCGCATCCTCCCAGCAGTTCGCGTAACGGAGGCGCGTGAAGCTGGCCCGTTCGTGGATCGGCGCGGTGTCGCGAGTGATGGTCACACGCGCTTCATTGGCAAGGGCGGTACCAGGCGGATGGCTCCCGCGGGACACGCGCGGAAGTCATAGAGCGCTCACCGCCGGGACCCTCCCGACACCTCCGGGCCCAGGTCAGCCGCGAGCCGCCGACGTGCCCACGGGCTGCGCGCCGGCGCGCACGCGCTGGGCGGCCGCCCATCCCAGGTCCCATGGGGTCATTACAACGGGCGGAGAGACCGCCTCCGCTCGGACTGATCTCATGGCAGGATGCGCTTGATTTCCTCGAGGAGGACCCGAGACATGACTCTTCGCTCCACTCCGATCACCGTTTCCGCCATCGTCGCCATCGCTCTGGCCGCCCCTGCCCTCGCCTTCGAGGACCTGCGCGCCCCCGGGGCAAAGGTCGAAAAGCTGGCGGGAGATTTCTCCTTCACCGAGGGTCCGACCGCCGACGCCGCCGGGAACGTCTTCTTCACCGACCAGCCCAACGACCGGATCCTGAAGTGGAGCGCGGACGGCAAGCTCTCGACCTTCCTTCAACCGGCGGGACGCAGCAACGGGATGTACTTCGACCGCGACGGCAAGCTCATCGCCTGCGCGGACGAGAAGAACGAGCTCTGGTCCATCGCCAAGGACGGCAAGGTCACGGTCATCTGGAAGGAGTACGAAGGGAAGAAGCTGAACGGCCCCAACGACGTCTGGGTCCATCCGAGCGGCAGCCTTTACTTCACCGATCCCTTCTACAAGCGGCCGTGGTGGTCACATGACGCGCCACCCCAGGGTGGTCAGCACGTCTACCGCCTCTCCGCGGACCGCAAGACGATCGCGCGCGTGACCAGCGACCTCGAGCAGCCCAACGGCATCGTCGGCTCGCCCGACGGCAAGACGCTCTACGTGTCCGACATCAAGGCCGGCAAGACCTACGCCTACGACATCCAGAAGGACGGAAGCCTCGCGGGCAAGCGCCTGCACTGCGCGCTCGGCTCCGACGGGATGACACTGGACACGGAAGGGAACCTCTACCTGACGGGCAAGGGCGTGCACGTGTTCGACAAGACAGGCAAGGAGGTCCAGGTCTTCGAAGTGCCCGAGGACTGGACGGCAAATGTGAGCTTCGGCGGGCCCGACCATCGCACCCTGTTCATCACCGCGAGCAAGGGACTCTACGCCGTCCGCCTGCGGGTCAAGGGCGCGAACGCCGCGAAATAGGGGGTGTAGACTCGTCGGGAACGGAGCCGAGCATGGCAAGAAAGAAGATGGGGCGTCGGCGGTTCCTGGCCACGGCGGGCAAGGGGGTCGTCGCCTCCTCCGTGGTCGCGGGCTTCCCCGCCATCGTCCCCTCCTCCGTCTTCGGCGCCACGTCACCCAGCAACCGCATCAACGTGGGTGCCATCGGCACCGGACGCATCTCGCGCGGGCACGACCTGCCCGGCATCTGGCAGCACGACATCGCCCGCGTCATGGCCGCTTGCGACCTCGACGGCAAGAGGGTCGAAGACGCCAAGACCCTCATCAACGGGTACTACGCCAAGAAGACCGGGAAGCCCTACGACGGCGTCGTCGGGTACACGAACTACCACGACCTGCTCGCGAGCAAGGACGTGGATGCCGTCGTCATCAGCACCCCGGACCACTGGCACTGCCTCATCGCCATCGACGCCGTGGACGCGGGCAAGGACGTCTACCTCCAGAAGCCGGCGTCGCTGACCATCGCCGAGGGCCGCGCCCTCGTGAGCGCCGTCCAGCGCAGCGGGCGCATCTTCCAGATCGGCAGCCAGCAGCGCTCGACCGTGCAGTTCCGTTACGCGGCGGAGCTGGTGCGCAACGGACGCATCGGCCAGCTCAAGACGGTCGAGGTGGGCCTGCCCGGCGATCCTTCGGGGGACGACGAGCCGGAGATGCCCGTGCCGAAGAACCTCAACTACGACATGTGGCTGGGCTCGACGCCGGTCGTGTACTACACGGAGAAGCGGGTCCATCCGCAGGTCGGGTACGACCGCCCAGGCTGGCTGCGCTGCGAGCAGTTCGGCGCGGGAATGATCACGGGCTGGGGAGCCCACCACATCGACAGCGCGCACTGGGCCATGGACACCGAGCTCACGGGACCGGTGGAGGTCTGGGGCACGGCCGAGTTCCCGAAGAAGGGCCTCTGGGACGTCCATGGCCCGTTCAAGACGGAAGCGCTCTACGCGAGTGGCGTGCACATGATCGTGAGCGGCGACTTCCCGAACGGCATCAAGTTCATCGGCACGAACGGGTGGATCTTCGTGTCGCGCGGAAACGAGAGGGTCACCGGCAGCGATCCGGTGGCCAAGCTGAAGGACGCGACGGCCCTGGCCGCCAGCGACCCGAAGATCATCACGTCCGTCATCGGGCCCGGCGAGATCAACCTGCCCAAGAGCAGCGAGCACCATCTCAACTGGCTCGAGGCCGTCAGGTCACGCCAGCAGCCCATCGCGCCCGTCGAGATCGCCCACCGGTCCTGCTCCGCGTGTCTGCTCCATCACATGGCGATGAAGCTCAAGCGCAAGCTCTACTGGGATCCCGCGGCGGAGCGCTTCAAGAACGACGACGAAGCGAACGCGATGCTGTCGAGGCCGCAGCGCGCGCCGTACACGATCAGCCCGACCTAGTCACGGGTCCCGCCGACCCTTGACTTCGGCCTCCAGCAGTCCGGTGCGCTCGGTGAGCGCGGCCACGACGTCCTTGCCCCGGAACGAGAGGCGCAGGCGGAGGGCATTGATGTTCGCCACTTCGTCGTACCAGAGGTCGAACGTGCGCGCACCCTGCCAACTGCCGGTCAGCGCGACGGGAAGGCCGAACCGTCCCCCGGCCGAGAGGCGCGGCACGCCGTCCAGACCGACGGCGCGCTCCTCCACACGCCCGTCCGCGAACGAAAGGCGCGCGACCGCGTCGTCGGCCCGGGAGAACGTGAGCGTCAACGACGCGAGCCCGATCGCGTTGGCGTCGAAGGAGTAGCGTCGGCCGGAGATGCGCCGTGCCCATGACGGCGCGCGGGGTGCCGGTCGCGCCTGCGGGGGTTGTGCCGCCGCCGTGACCGCGGCCGTGAGCGCCGAGCATGCGGCCGGATTCTCCGGAATCGGACCGTCCGCGCCGAGTGCTTCGAGAATGAACCTGCCGACGTCGCCGGGCTCGAAGCCGCCGCCCGTCATCACCACGATCAGGTTCTTCGCCGGAACGACACTGATGCGCTGCCCACCCCGACCATTGGCCTCGTAGATCGTGGGCACCCGGCTGGGATACACCCACATCCCATACCCATAGCCCTCGCCCCTTTGCTCCGCGTGCTGGCGTGTGGCCGCCTCCATCCAGTCGGCGGGGACGACTTGAAGGTCACCCCACCGTCCACGGTGCAGCCAGAGGTAGCCGAGCTTCGCCATGTCGCGCGGCAGGAGGTGCAGATCGCCCCAGCCGTAGGACACGCCCTGCGGATCCGCCGGCCAGACAGCCCCCTGCATGCCGAGCGGGCGGAAGAGTGCGCGCTGGGCGAACTCGAACGCGCTCCCTCCCGTGACTCTCGCGATCACTCCGGAAAGGAGGTGCATTCCCCCGCTGCAGTACGCCCACGCCGTACCCGGCTCGGCCACCATGGGCCGATCGAGCATGAACCGCAGCCAGTCCGCGCTGCGTCTCATGTCGTCCAGCGTGGTCTCGCCGTGCCGGTACTCGCAATCGAGGCCGGACGTCATGGTCAGGAGGTGCTCGACCGTCATGCGGTCCTTCCTCGCGTCGTGCCCCGCGTCCGGGTCGGCGGCGAACAACGGAAGGACCGGCTGTTGCACACCGCTCAACCTGTGCTCGCCAATCGCGATCCCCACGAGCGTCGCGGTGACGCTCTTCGTGGCGGACGCGAGGTCGTGCACCTGCCCGGCCTGGAACGGATGGAAGTACGCCTCGAGCACGACGTGCCCGTTCCGGATGACGAGCAGGCTGTGGATGGGCACCCTCTGGTCGCGGATGAAGTCGAGGCCGCGGACGAGCGCGCGCGCGTCCATCCCCTGTGCCTCCGGAGAGGAGGTCCGCCACCCCTCCGTCGGCCAATAGCCGTCGGGCGCCGTCGCATCCTGCGCGCCGACGGCGGTCGGGCCGAGGCACGCGGTCAGGGCCGCCGCCAGGAGTCGTGCCGCGAGCTTCATGCGCGATGGACTCCCTCGAGGGCTCCGGTCGGCTTTCGGACACGCAGCGCGAACCGGCTGCGGTAGCTGCCGGGCGATACGCCGAAGCGGCGCTCGAAGGCGCGGCGGAAGACGTCTCCGCTGTGATAGCCGACGGAGTGCGCCACCGAATCCACGGAGATCCGCCGCGCTGACAGCCGCCGGCTCGCTTCGCCCAGACGCAGCTCCTCCACGAAGGCGCCCGGGCTCAGGCCGTAGGTCTGCTTGAAGACGCGGGAGAACTGCCGGGCGCAGAGGAAGGTCCGCGCCGCCAGGGCCTCGACGGACAGGTCCGCGGACAGATGCCCCGCCATCCACGCGGCGAGATCCGCGAACCGGTCCGCGGACTTGATCTGGAACTCGAGCGGCTCCGAGAACTGATCCTGTCCACCCGGCCGTTTGAGGTAGACGACCAGCTCGCGGGCCACGGCCAGCGATTGCGCCGGCCCATGGTCCTCTTCGATCTGGGCGAGGGCGAGGTCGATGCCGGCCGTGATGCCGGCCGAGGTGTAGAACGGCCCGTCCTTGATGAACAGCGCATCCGAATCGACGCGGAGCTTCGGAAAGCGCCGGGCCAGGTCGCGGGCAAATCGCCAGTGCGTCGTCACGCGCCGGCCGTCGAGGAGACCCGTGAGCGCAAGCCCGTACACGCCGGTGCAGACGGACGCGATGCGGCGAACGCCGCCGGCGCAGCTGCTGATCCAGGCGGCCGCGCGGGTGCTCGTCTCCGCCTCGCGCATCGTGCGGCCCCCGGGGATGATCAGGGTGTCCAGGGCGAGCGGCTTGGCCACCGTTGTGTCCGCCTGCATCGTGAGGCCCGTCTCCGAGACGAAGCGCCGGCCGGTGAGTCCGATGATCACGATGTCGTAGGCCGATCTCGGCGCGCCTTTCTCGTGCTCGACGGCGTCGTCGCCCACCGCCGCGAACGCCTCCGCCGGCCCGACGAGGTCGAGGGCCTGGATGCCGTCGTAGCCGAGGATGCCGATGCGTCGCGGCGTCATGTCGCCTCCCGGTCGAGGAACGTCGTTTTCCTGCGCCGGGAAGAGTAGCGCCGCGGCCTGACGTCTCAAAGGATCTTGTGACGACGTTTCAGGACATAGAGGCGAGGTGGGGCCGCGTACCAAAAAGAAAGTAAAGAGGGGTTGACGCGTCCTTTTTGTGCTTGCTATTTTCGTTGGTACCTTTCTATTACTTCCATTTGGTGTGTTTTCACGCGCGGAGGAACTCATGCAGCGCTCGGTTCGCCTGGCCCTCGCGGCCGCCGCCGTCCTCGCTCTCCCCAGCCCGGCCCGTGCGCAATGCAAGACGGCCACCGTGGGCGCGTGGCAGAACACTTCCTTCGCCTCTCAGGGAGCCAGCTTCACGGCGGAGATGGACGCGACGGCGGCCTCGGACGCGGCCGTCGGCCTCTCTCTGGGCTCCCAGACCGTGTGGAGCGGCCTCGCCACCATCGTGCGCTTCAACACCACCGGCACCATCGACGCCCGCAACGGCGGCGCCTACGCGGCCACCGCCACCGTTTCCTATACGGCGGGGACGACCTACCACGTCCGCCTCGTCGTGAATGTCGCGGCGCACACCTACGCGGCCTACGTGCGGCCGTCGGGTGGTTCCGAGACCCAGATCGCCTCCGCATACGCCTTCCGCACGGAGCAGGCGACGGTCACCAGCCTCAACAACTGGGTCGCGGCCACGGACGGCGGGGCGCTGACGGTCTGCAACTTCGTGCTCACCGCACCCGACGCCACGCCGCCCACGGTGTCGATGACGTCGCCCACGCAGGGAGCGACGGTGTCCGGCACGATCACGGTCTCGGCCAACGCGTCCGACAACGTCGGGGTCGCCGGCGTGCAGTTCCTCGTGGACGGAGCGAACGCGGGAGCCGAGGACACCACGGCGCCCTTCTCGATCTCCTACGACACGGCCGCGCTCGCCAGCGGCAGCCATACTTTCTCGGCCCGAGCGAGGGACGCCGCGGGCAACACCGCCACCGCGACCGCGGTCACCGTCACCGTGACCAACGTGGAGTGCTACACCGCGACCGCGGGCGGAGGATGGGTGAACGATCCGTTCGATCTCGCCCAGACCGGCTCGTTCACGGCGACGTTCGATGCCCGGCCCTCGGTCGGATCGATCGACAGCGTGGTGGGGATCTCGAACGGCGCGCAGACGACCTACCCCGGCTTCGCCTGCCTGGCCCGGTTCAACGCCTCCGGGAACATCGACGCGCGCAATGGCGGCGCCTACGCGGCGGCGGCCACGATTCCCTACGCGGCGAACAGCAGCTACCACTTCCGGCTGGTGGTGAACGTCCCCGCGCACACCTACTCGATCTACGTCACTCCGCCCGCGGCGAGCGAGCAGACGGTCGGGCTCAACTACGCCTTCCGCACGGAGCAGGCCGCGGTCACCACCCTCAGCTCCTGGGCGACGGAGGTCGATGGTCCGGCCGGCACCGACCAGGTGTGTGGGTTCACCGTCACGACGATCGACACGACGCCGCCGACGGTCACCATGACCGCGCCGTCCGCGGGCGCCACCGTCTCGGGGGTGATCACGGTCTCGGCGAGCGCATCCGACAACGTGGGCGTGGCCGGTGTGCAGTTCCTCGTGGACGGCGCGAACGCGGGATCCGAGGACACGACGGCGCCCTTCTCGATCACCTACAACACGGCCGCGCTCGCGAACGGGAGCCACACCTTCGCCGCCCGCGGACGTGACGCCGCCGGCAACACCACCACGTCTCCCGGGAACACCGTCACCGTCAGCAACGGCGATGCCACGCCGCCCACGGTCACCATGACCGCGCCGTCCAGCGGCGCCACCGTCTCGGGGACGATCACGATCTCCGCCAGCGCTTCCGACAACGTGGGCGTGGCGGGCGTGCAGTTCCTGGCCGACGGGGCGAACATCGGGAGCGAGGACACGTCGAGCCCGTACTCGATCTCCTACGACACCACCGCGCTCGGCAACGGCAGCCATGCCCTGTCCGCGCGCGCCCGCGACGGCGCGGGCAACACGACGACGGCGGCGGCCGTCACCGTGACCGTGAGCAACGCGGCGCTCACCGGGCATCCCCGCATCTGGCTCGACGCCGCGACCCTCACGTCCCTGCGCCAGAAGGCGCAGGCGGGCAGCCCTCAATGGACCGCCCTCCGGAACACCTGCAACAGCTACATCCCGGGGACGGTCCAGTATCCGGACGGCAACGACTACCCGAACCTGCCCAACATCGGCGAAGGCTACCAGGGCAGCGACTACTTCGACCCGCTGCTCAACACCGCCCTCTGCTACCAGATCGGGTTCGGTATCGGGGATCTCAACACCTCGGACTGGGGCGCGAAGGGCGCGGACATCCTGGAGAAGATGTCGAACCCCGCCCACGTCCCGCCCTACAACCGCGACGACGGCTATGGCATCCGCTTCTTCGGAGTGGGGATGGCGGTCGGGTACGACTGGCTCTACAACGTCCTCTCTCCATCCCTGAGGTCGCAGGTCTACGGCCAGCTCAACAACTGGATCTCCTTCTTCGACACCGGCGGCTTCGGACACGGCCACCCCCACGGCAACTACTTCGCGGGCTACTACGCAGCCAAGGCCTACGCGGGCATCGCCACCGAAGGCGACAACGCGAACGCGGCCACGCTCTGGAACGACTTCCTGGGCCGCCTCCACCGCGGCGGACCCGGATCGCTCGTGGCCGAGACGGGCTCCCACACCGGCGTGCAGGCCTACTACAACAGTTTCCTCGCGGGCGGCGGCTGGTCGGAAGGATGGGGCTATGGGCCGGTCGCGAACGTGAACATGGTCCTGCCCAGCCTGGCCGCGAAGACGGCCAAGGCGATCGACCTCGTCCAGGATCCCGCGAAGCCGTTCTCCTACCCCCTGGACACGGGACTGCACCTCATCCAGTTCACGTGGCCTTCGCGCCGCTACATGGACGACCGCGACACGCTCCATACCAACGGCAACGATCCCAGTCAGAGCTTCCCCGCGCGGCCGAGCCCGACCCTGTTCACGACGACGGCGGGCCTGCTCGCAAGGTGGAACAACTCGCTCGCCCCGCAGTACCACCTCTACGCGCGGGAGGTCCGCGCCCAGGTCGGCCTGCCCGCGGCCTGGACGGACTTCCTGTTCTGGGACGACGCCGCCTCCGAACAGGCCTACACGACCCTGGCCCGCTCCTTCTTCGCCCGCGGGCTCAACACCGCGGCCATGCGCTCCGACTGGGGAACAGGCGCGGTGTGGGGATCCTTCCGCGCCACCGGCTACGTCGACTACGACTACGCCGGCGAGCAGGACTTCGACGCGGGCGCGCTCGCCATCGTGCGTGGGGGCACCCCGTTCCTCGTCAACAAGAACTTCCTGGCCATGACGTGGCCGGGCACGGTCAACGACGAGAGCTCGTCCTACAACGAGATCTGGGGCTCGGGCACGCCCCGACGCATCTACAACACGTTCTACAACGGCACGGCGGGCGGCCAGGTAGGCCCGAGCGTGGACGAAAGCCCGGTCCCCACCACCAGGATCAGCCGCTACGAGGATCGGAACGGGTACGTGCTCGTGCGCGGGTCGGGCCTCCAGGACACCTACCGCAGCGCGAGCGGCGTGACCTCGTGGACGCGCGACGTCGTCTACCTGCGGCCGAGCCTCTTCGTCACCTTCGACCGCACCGTCGTCACCAGCACCACCGGCGACCCGCACATGAACTGGCACTTCGTGCCCACGCCCGCCTCCGTGACCGCGCCCTCGTCCGGCGCGCGGCGCTACGACGTCACCAGCGCCTCCGCCGGATTCGTGGGGACCATGACCACGCTCCTGCCGACGAGCGCCGCCGTGTCGATGGTCAACGTCTTCAACTTCAACAAGCTGTACCGGCTGGAAGTGCGGCCCCCGACGCCGGCCACGACGTCGCAGTGGCTCACCGTGTTCGACGCCTCCGCTTCCGCAGGCGCGGTCGCGCTCGCCTCGAGGCTGACGGCGGCGGACGGCAACGCCTCCGCCAACGTCACGGGCGCGGTCCTCCGGGGGACCTCGAACTATGCCGCGCTCTTCGGCTCGGGGCCGGCCACCGCGACCATCAGCGGCACCGTGACCTTCACCGTGCCCGCCGCCTCGACCCTCGTCGTCGTGACCGATCTCGCGCCGAGCGCGGCCTATTCCGCCACCGCGAGCGTCGCCGGGGGCAACCTCACCGTGACCGTCCAGCCCGGCTCGGGCTTCACGACGTCCGCCAACGGCGCCTTGTACGTCAACGTCAGCTCATCCGGAACCGTCACCGCCGGCAATTGAGCCGGCATCGAAAGGAGAACTCATGAAACTGGTTCGTCTCCTGCCCCTCGTCGGAGCCGCCGCCCTCTGCCTGGGCGGCACCGCCTCCGCCGCCACCTTCTACGTCGCCACCAACGGCAACGACACGTTCAACGGGTCCTCGACCAACCCCTGGGCCACCCTCCAGCACGCGGTCGAGACCATCGCGCCCGGAGACACGATCCTCGTGCGCTCCGGAACCTACGCCGGCTGCCGCATCCGCAACTCGGGCAGCGTCTCCCTTCCGAAGACCCTGGCCCGCGACACCGGCGCCACCGTGGTCATCAACACGCCGGGGCCGCAGAACAGCCACACGAGCCTCATCGAGATCGAGAACGGCTCAGGGACCGACGTCACGGACTGGATCGTGGACGGCTTCGAGGTGGCGAACTCGCCCCACCACGGCATCGACATCCGCATCACCAACCGCATCACGATCCGGAACTGCTATGCGCACAACAGCGCTCCCGCCACCAGCGGGGACGGCATCTTCCTCGCCTTCTCCCAGCACCCGCTGATCGAGAACAACGAGGTGGCGTTCAACACCGAGCACGGCATCTACGACAGCAACAGCGCGGACTACCCGACCATCCGCGGCAACATCTCCCACGACAACCACGGCGGGGGCATCCAGCTCAACGCCGACTACAGCTCGAAGTGCCCCTGCGGCACCACCGTCCGGGACGGGATCATCTCCTTCGCCCTGCTCGAGAACAACGTGATCTACAACAACGGGGTCAACGGCGGCTCCGCACTCAACATGGACGGCGTGGACGACAGCGTCTTCCGCAACAACCTGCTCTACAACAACCATGCCTTCGGAATCTCGCTCTTCTCCACGGACGGCTCGCACGGGTCGAGCCGCAACAAGGTCTACAACAACACGATCGTGATGGCCACGGACGGGCGCTGGGCCGTGAACATCCCGAAGTCCAAGGGCAACGGCACCAGCCCGGTCGGCAACATCGTGAAGAACAACATCCTCTACACCGAGCGCGTGGACAAGGGCTCGATCGACGTCTACAGCACCGCGGCGGGCGTGCTGACCAGCGACTACAACGTCGTGGTCGACCGCTTCAGCACCAACGGGGGCACGTCCGTCACGAGCACCCTCGCGCAATGGCGGACCTTCGGCTACGACACCCACTCGCTCATCTCCACCGCGACCGCCCTCTTCGTGAACCCGGCCGGCAACGACTACCGGCTCACGACGGGCTCGCCCGCCATCGACGCCGGCACCAACCTGAGCCCGGATGTCGTGGCCGACATCGTGGGGACGACGCGTCCGCAGCGGACCGCCTACGACATCGGCTGCTACGAGATGCCGTAGGGCAGCGAAGTGCCGCGCGGGAGCGGGCCCGCGCGGCACTCTCGATCCGGAGTCGCGTGGTTTCTTCCCGTCCTGCGGGTATGCTCGCCTCGGCGAGACTCTCCGACGTCTTTTTCGCGCGAGGTCGATGTGAAGGGTGGCGAGGCCGTCGCCTCCGACGTGGGCTGGCGCCCGCTCGCCGAAGGGGGCGCTCCCGGTCCGGACGAGGTCCGTATCGTTCGCCTCCTCCTGGACTCGCCTTCCGAGGCGGATCACTTCGCGATGTTGTCCGCCTCCGAGCGGGAGCGCGCCGCGCGGTTCGTGTTCGAGGTTCACCGGCGACGATTCGTCGTCGCGCGCGCTTCCCTGCGGCGTGTGCTCGGCCTGTGTCTCGGCCGCGACCCGGCGAGCCTCGCGTTCGAGCAGACGGACCGCGGGCGGCCAAGCCTCCGGCTCGCGTCCCATCCCGACTTCGACTTCAACCTCGCGCACTGCGGCGACCTGGCCCTGCTCGCGTTTTCGAACCGAAGGGTAGGCGTCGATGTCGAGCGGCTCCGGGAGATGCCGAACGCGCTCGCCATCGCCCGGCGCTTCTTTTCACCGCGAGAAATCGCGGCCCTGAGGCGGCTCGCGGAAGACGCGCGGCGGGACGGCTTCTTCAACGCCTGGACGCGGAAGGAGGCGCTGATCAAGGCCGTCGGAGCCGGCCTGGCCGCTCTGGAGGAGACGGAAGTGAGCCTTGCTCCGGACGAGATCCCGGCCGTCCTGAGTGCTCCCGGGGGCGCGGAGGGGTGGCAGGTGTTCCATCTCGAGCCGTCCCCGGGTTTCGTCGGCGCGGTGGCGGTGCACACCGCGCCACCGCCCGTCCGGCTCACCACGTGGTGCTGGCCGTGAGTTCAGTCCTTGCGGGCGGCGGCCGACACCTTCGACTCCAGAGCGGCGATCGCCTGCATGGCTCGAGCCTGTAACACCGGACTGGGGCTGTCCAGATACCCATACAAGGTGTCGAGGTCCTCGTTCCCACCGGCCTTGGCCACCAACAGCAGTGCCTGCCCGCGCACCGCATCCGACCATGTCTCGTCGGCGGCGGCCGCGCGCGCGAACGGAAGGAGATCGCGGTCCTGACTCGGATCCATCTGCAGGAACGTTTGCAGGATGAATGCGGGGAGGCCGGCGTTGCCCGTCGCGCTTCGAGTCGCGGTCTCGACGCGACTCGAGATCTCCTGTAGCTCCGCGCGGGTGGATTGGAGACGGTCCAGGTCCGCGCTCGAGGCCGCGGGGCCCTGCGTCTCGAGCTCGCGCTTGAAGCCATCGAAGTCCGCCGAGAAATAGCGTTCATAGAGCGTGCCGGCGGGAGCGGTCGCGCTCCTGCGCGCGTTGGGGCTCACCTGGTCGAAACGCCGAAGGAGCTTGACTCGCGCCTCCCCTCCATGGGAAGCGAGCGCCTCGCAGAGGGCCTGGTACTCGGCGCCGCCACCGCGTGCGTCGGGATCGTCGTCGAGGATGCGCAGGAGCTGGTCGAGGCCGTCACCTGATCGCACGGCCTGCAGGGCCCGGATCCCCTGAACCTTCGCGGCCGGACTCTGGGCATGCAGCACGGCGTTGCCGAGCTTCTCGGTGCGCGCGATTGCGGGCCGGGCCAACCGGAGGCGGATCGCCATCGACATCGGAGTCTGGTGGCCCGGAAGCTGGATCAGGTTGGCGGCGGCAAGAGTCGCGATCGGGATCACCAGGCCGCCGAGGACGAACTTCACGAACCGGGAGCGCGAATCGGCCCGATTGAAGAATTGCCCGCGCCCCCTTCGCGCGCGCCCCGCCAGCGTGAACGCATCGAGGCGGATGCTGATCACCAGGCTGATGACGACAAGCAGCACGCCGAAAGCGCCCAGGCCGACGGAGGTCTGGAGGTTCCAATGCTGCGTGTAACCCGCCAGCACGAGCAACAAGGCGGACGTCAGCGCGACGGGCAGGAAGAGCTCGATGAGCAGACCGCTCAACCCGAGCCTGCGATCGACCGGGGTCGCGGATTGCGGCGGCGAGCCTTCTTCGGAAGTTGGTTCGGGGATCGCGGCGTCCTTTCTGCGTCGATGATATCAGGGGCGGGATCCTGGCCGGTCTACTGGCCGTCGGGGCTGATGGTCAGGTTCCGGAAATGCGCGATGGTCCCGATGTCCAGCCAAAGGGCGACCGCGCCCTTGCCGCTCGCCCCGGACTTGACGTCGTTGACGATCAGCGTGGGCTGTGGGTTGCCGTTGACGTAGAGGCGCGCCCGCTCGCTACGCACCTCGATCCGCACCTTCGTCCATTCGCCGGGCACGAGATCGACATACGCCTCGTACCGGGACGGCGTCTCCTTGCGCAGGCGGAACCAGGGCCAGTCGGGATGGGCGATGTACTGGGCGGAATGATTGCGGCGCTCCTGGTCCTCCGCGCGGCCGTTGGTGGGACGCAGGTAGAACGCGTCGTAGGTCTTTCCGTCGTCCTGCAGCCGGAAGGCGATGCCGACGAATCCGCGGGCTCCCTCGGGCGCGTCGGGCGCGGGAACACCCGCGATCTCGGCTTCGATCGTGCCGCTCGAGAACGTGACGCCCTCGATTCGCGCCAGCGTCTCCACGGCGCCCTGACCCGGCACCGCGGCCAGCCTCAGTCCCTTCTTGCCCTGGAGGGTGGCCGGCTCGGCGGTCACGTTGACGAGGCGGAGTCCCTGCGCAGACTCGAGCGGGTACGCCCTGGGTTGCGCCGCCGCCGCGAGCGGCAGGGACACGATGCCGGCGGCGGCGAGCGAAAGAAGTCTAGTCATCCTTCATTCTCCTCGAAGCAACTGCGCCGGATCGATCTCCAGCACCCGCCGCGCGGGGACGTAGCAGGCGGCGAGGGTGACGGCGGCCAGGCCGGCCGCCGCCGCCCCGAGTGTGAGCGGATCGGAAGGCGAGACGCCGACCAGCGCACCACGGATCAGGCGTCCGGCCGCGTAGATCCCCGGGATCCCGATCAGCACGCCGAGGCCCACCAGCAACGCGCCCTCGCCGACCACGAGCCGCAGGACGCCGTGGTGATCGGCGCCGAGGGCGAGCCTCACCGCCAGCTCGTGCCGGCGGCGCATCACCGACCCCGAGACCACGCCGAACAGCCCCATGGCGGCGAGGAGCAGCGCACCGACGGCGAAGGCCGTGATCAGGGCCGCGCTCGTGCGCTGCGGGCGCAGGGAGTTGGCGACGATCTCGCTCATCGTCCGCGGGTCCCCCACCGCCACCCGCGGATCGAGCCGGTGTACGGCCGCCTGCACTTCGGGAAGGAGCGCCTGCGGCGCGCGCGTGGTGCGGATCACGTACAGGAGCGGCCGCACGCCCCAGTCCTCCGCGCGCACGTAGACCTGCGGGCGGCCGTCCTGGTGGAGATCGTACAGGCGGGCCTGCTGGACGACGCCGACGATGGTCATGGCGCCCTCGCCGGTCGCGGGCGAGCCGCCGTACGAGATCCGGGCGCCGATGGGATCGGCGCCCGCGAAGAAGCGAGCGGCGATGGCGCGGTCGATCAGCGCTTCACGCACGCCCTCCGGGCGCGACTCTCCGAACGAGCGGCCGGCGAGCAGCCGCATGCCCATGACCTCCACGTAACCCGCGCGGGCGGCGATCATGTCCGCGAGCAGCGTGTCGCGGTCGGCCTCTCCGGTGTTGCCGGGCGCGCCCGGGAACGTCATCGACGTCTGGACGGCGGCGGAGGTCAGGGGCAGGGTCACGGCCGCGGACGCGCCGGTCACGCCGGGCAGGCCCGCCAGCGTGCGCTGGAGGCGGTCCTGGAACGCGATCGCGTCGCTGGTGGTGGGGAAAAACTCGGGCGGCGTGCGCACGCGGACGCTCAGCAGGCCTTCCGGCCGGAACCCCGGGTCCGCGCGCAGCAGCCGCTCGAGGCCGCGCACCACCAGCGCGCCGCACGCGAGCAGGACGACGGAGAGCGCCACCTGGGCGACGACGAGGCCGCGCCGCAGCCGGCCGTGTCCGCCGCCGCCGCGGACGGCGCTGCTCGCGAGGAGCGAGGACAGCGAGGCACGGGCCGCCCACGTCGCGGGGACGGCCGCGGCCAGGAGGCCGAGCAGCGCGCCGAGGCCGGCCATGGCCGCGGCGAGCCGCGCGTCGATCGCGATGGTCTCGCGACGCGGCAGGTCGAGGGGGGCGAGAGCGACGAGGGCGCGCGTCCCCCAGATCGCGGCGAGCGTCCCCAGCGCGCCGCCCAGCATTCCGAGGGCGCCGCCCTCGAGCAAGCTCGCCCGCACGATGGCGACGCCGTCGGCCCCGAGGGCGCGGGACACCGCGACCTCGTGCTCGCGCTCGGCCGCGCGCGCGAGCAGCACCGAGGCGAGGTTCACCGTCAGCATGACGAAGAGGACGAGGCCGGCGGCGGCGAGGAGGAGCAGGGCGGGGCGGAGCCGCGCGACGAGGTCGGACTTGAGCCCGACCGGATAGAGCCTCAGCCCGCGGCCCTTGAAGTCGCGCACGTCGATGGCGCGGCCGACCGCGTCCACGGCCGCGGCCACGGCCTCGGGCGATGTGCCGTGGCGCGCGCGGATCAGGCCCGAGCAGAAGGTCCGCGGCGCCGGCAGGTCGCGGAGATCGACGTCGAAGGTGGTGTACGCATCGACGTGCTGCGGACCGGCGAGGGCGTCGTGGCGCACGAAGCTGAAGCCCGGGGAGAGGACGCCGATGACCTTGTAGGACCGCCCGTTCAGCCGCACGTCCGCGCCGACCATGGCCGTGTCCGCCCCCAACCGGTTCCACAGCTCGTGGCTCAGCACGATGACGTTCGGCCGGTTGGGTCCCGCTTCGTCCCGCGCGAAGGTGCGCCCGAGCGCGGGCGCCACCCCGAGCAGCTCGAACAGGGCGGGCGACGTCACCGTCACCGCGATCTCCATGGGCGCGGTGTCCTCGCGGAGGGAGAAGACGCCGCCGAGGAACGGCTGGAGACCGACGGCATCCTCGACCACGTCCGTCCGCTTCTGCAGCTCGACGATGTCCGCTCCGCCCGGCGCGCCGCGCTTGAGGTCGGCGATCCGTCCATAGTCGCGCCACACGTAGTAGAGGTCCTCTGGGTTCCGGTACGGCATGGGATCGACGAGGATCTTCTGCACGACCGTGAACACGACGGCGAACATCCCGAGGCCGATGGTCAGCGTGGCCACGGTGGCGGCGACGAAGGCGGGCGCACGGGCCAGACGACGCCTCACGAGTTCGGCGTCCCGGCCCCAATCGCCGGCGCGCCGCCACGAGGCCGCTGGCCACAGCCGCTCGCCGGGCCCGTTGCGGAGCGAGTCCACGAGCGCGCGCAGACACACCGCGAAGAGCCGGACGCGGCCGCCCCTGGCCAGCGCCTCCCGCGCCCGATCGCAGTACGTCTCGACGAGCGCGTCTCCCATCTCGTCGCGGAAGTCCGGCGGGTAGAGGCGGAGCAGGAGGCGGA
>DASTLK010000202.1:0-9436 GCA_035715025.1 Vicinamibacteria bacterium | reverse complement strand
GAGTCCCGGGCGGCCGGGCATGCCCTTGAAGTAGAACCAACCGCCGGCGGCCAGGCCGAGCAGGACGGCGGCCAGGCCGAGGAGGAGCGGTCCCCGCCCCGACGTTTGGCGGCGGCCACCGCCGGAGCGCGCGTACTGCGGAGAGGGCCTTTCCGCGAAGCCGCCGGGCTTCTCGAGCGGGGTGAGCGGCCCTTCCGTGCTGCGCGTATTCAGGAGATCGTCGAGCGCGGCCAGGTCCTCCTTGCTCGGGCGCGACGATCGGGAAGACGAGGGCGTGCTCGGCTCCCGCGACGGGGGCGGGGGAGTGGAGGCGCGTGCGCGCCCCGGGCGATTCTTCTCGGGCATGACCAGCGGGAGGGGTGAAGCCGACGACGTCACCATGGGCGCCGGTGGCTCGTCCGATGGAAGGGCCGCCTCCGGGGCGGCCGGGGGAGCGGTCATCGCGATGGTCGGCGACTCCGCCTGGGCAGAAGGGGCCTCGATCGCGGGGGGCTCGTCGTAGGCAGGCCTTGCCGTCACGACGGGCCCCGGCTCGGGCTCGGCCACCACGAAACTGGGGAATGCGATCTCGGAGGACTCGATGGGCGGTGCCGGCGCATCTCCCATGACGAACGGCGGCGGCTCGTCGTCGTCGGGGGGGACGACGATCGGTGGCGCGGGCGGCTCCGGCTCGATCGTCGGCACGACGATGGCCGGCGCCGAGGCGAAGGCCTGCGCCGCCGTCGCCCCCAGGTCCAGCTCGTTCCCCGCCTCCACGTCCGCAAAGGTCACGGCGGGGGCGCTCTTTGCCGTGACCGCGGCCAGCACCCGCTCGACCAGGCCGAGGAACAGGAGGCCGCACGCGATCTTCGCCGCTTCGAACTCCTCGAGGCGCGCGGAGGCGGCCGCCTCCTTGAGGGTGCGCCGCCCGTCGAGATGCTGCGGGAGGCCGCCCGCTTCGCTCTCGATCTCGCCCAGGCGCGGCACCATCTCGGAGGTGGGACCCAGGATGGCATCGAGCCCGTCGATGTGGCGCAGGACGAAATTGCGATCACTCACGCGGCGCACGGACGTCATCACCAGCCGCTCCGTCGCCAGCTTGAGATCGACCGCGCCCTTGGGCAGCACGCCGTCCTCGAAGTCGAACTTCCCGACGGTGTAGGTGAGCACGTCGGAGAGGATGCGCTCGACCTTGGCCCGCGCGGCCTCCGAGAGCTCGCGCTGCGAGACGAACCCCGTGTCCGCGAGCACCTTCGCCAACGGGTTGCCGGGGCCGACCTTGGCATTGACGTCGGCGAGCTGTTCGGGTGTGATCTTCCCGCTCTCGATCAGGATCGAGCCGAGCTGATCGCGCGGATCGTTCGACGAGCCGAAGAGGACGCGGCCGCTCCGAAAGTAGAGGGCTTTGTGATACGACGGCCCCTCCACCTTGAGGGAACCGGTGGCGCCCCGGCGGTGGAGCTGGACGACGAGGAACGGGAAGGCCTTGGGATCGATCTGACCGCTGATGGGGAACGCGTCGGCCAAAGCGCCTCCCGGCGATTCGAGGACCGGGGCTGCTGGAATCGCCAAATCGGTCGGAATGATAACACGATGCGCCCCTTCTGTTGACATAGAATCGTAAGTCTGTTCGGGCGTATGTTCGGGCTCCGTTACCGACCAGTAAGCGCGGCGCCGCCCGTTGCGGCGGCGCGCGGTGGGGGGTTTCAGGGGGAGAGCTCACCGCTTTCAAGGTGGGCGGCGAGTTCCCCCCCTGAGATAAGACAAGGAGGATCCGTGGTCGACCAGGACAACAAGCGTGAAGACGAGTGGTTCCTCCGGAACGAGAACCAGCTCCTCGACGCCGCGCGCACGGCCCGTCTCAAGCGTGAGCAGGAGCGGGCGGCGAAGGAGAAGGCGGAGGAGACGCGGCGTCTCAAGGACCTCCATTCGATGAAATGCCCGAAGTGCGGCCACGACATGAAGGAGGAGCCGCTCGAGGGCGTGACCGTCGACCGCTGCACGCATTGCGAGGGGATCTTCTTCGACGCGGGCGAGCTCGAGCAGATCCTCGCCCAGAAGGACGACCAGCGACGCGGCTTCTTCCGCAAGCTCGTCAGGATCTGATGCGTCCGTGCCGTACGTGATCGACGGCAACAACCTGCTTGGCTCCTGGGGCGGACCCCGGGGTCAGGACGACCGCCGCGCGGAGGTCGTGCGGCGCGTGGCCGCCTTCTGCCGGGCGCGTGGAGCGAAGGCGACGCTGGTGTTCGACGGCCATCCGCTGCGGCCCGACATGGAAACGCAGGACCTCGGCCCGCTACGCCTGCGCGTCCCGCCCCAGGGCACGGACGCCGACACCCTGATCCGGGAGATCGTGGACACCGCCCAACGCCCCGGCGAGATCGTCGTGGTGACCTCGGACAAGGCTCTCTACTCCTACGTCAAGACCGCCGGCGCCACCGTGCTGCGGGCGCACGAGTGGAACGCGATGGAGAGGCGCCTCGTGCGGCCGGCGGGCTCCGCGGCCGGCGAGAAGCCCGACAAGGAAGACGACATCGAGGGCTGGCTGCGCAAGTTCGGCGGCGGCGAGTAGGAGGCCGCCCGGAGTCAACGTCGCGCTTTATCTGCTGACGTCGGACGCGGGACCGTGGTCGTAGCTGAGGATGCGGGCCATACTCCATGCGCCGTCTTTCCGCAGCCACAGGTGCGTGAAGCGCGCCCGCCCGTCCAGGCTTTCCGGCTTCCCACTCTCCAGGATGTAGAACAGGTGGTCGCCGGAGAGGATGGCACCGTAGACGACGTTGTCCTTCTTCAGGGGGAAGACGCGAACGGTTCCCTCGACCGCCTCCCTCCTCAGCCTCCAGTCTGGATTGCTGCAGAGATTCGTCTTGATGCTTCCGACCAGGCTGGCCAGCCCCAGCGTCGGCCCGCCCTTGTCATGGTAGAACTCGACGTCCTCCGTGAAGAACTCTCCCATCGTCTTCACGTCGCAGGCGTTGTAGGCCTTCCAGAAGAGACGGTCGCGCTCCAGAACCGCCGCCGACGGGTCGGGTGTTCCGGTCTCGGCGCAGAGCGGGTCAGCCATGAGCCCCAAGGCCATGAGCAGGGGAACGAGCGCGGGCACGTGACGGTTCTTCATGGGTGTCCTTTCCGAGGTTGACTCTTCTACGAACCGGCGCCGGCGGAGGTTCAAAAACCTCGCACCCCGTTGGCAAAGCCGCGTAGGAACTGCCCCGGCGTCAACATCCGCTGACACGCCTCGGCACGAGCATCCGCGCGCCCTTGCGGGCATGATCGACCGCTGCTGACAACGCGCGTTGTCAGTGCGGGCGCCCCTCGCGTCGTCCGCGTTCCACCCTCAACCTGCTGACCGGCGCCGCCTTTCGCGGTGCGCCGCTCTCTGGCACCTCCGTTGCCTGTGCAGGGCCCCGTGTGCGGCGGACCGGCGCGGGTACCGAAGGGAGAGTCGGGCCCGCGCCGGCACTTTGAAAGGAGGTGCGGAGCATTCGAGGAACGGTCCGCGAGGCCATCTCGGACCCTGACGCACCCCGCCGTTCGACGACGTTTCACCTCGGCGCCACCGGTCACCGGTCGCGCCCCTCACGAACGAAGAAAGAAGGAGAACGCATGAAGTTTCAGCGCATCGTCGCCACGGGCCTGGCCCTCGTCCTCGCCCTGGTCGTCTCCAGCGGCCTCGCCATCGCGGCCGGCAAGCCCGCCCCGTCGGGCAAGGTCAACATCAACACCGCGACCGCTCAGCAGCTGACCGTCCTGCCCGGTGTCGGCGAGAAGCTCGCCGCGCGCATCGTGGACTACCGCCAGAAGGCGGGCGGCTTCAAGAACGTCTCCGAGCTGATGAACGTTCAGGGCATCGGCGAGAAGAACCTGGCCAAGATCCAGGCCTTTCTCACCACCAGCGGCGAGACCGCCAAGCCGGCGGCCGGCAAGTAGCACGGCGCGGGGGCGGCCGGGCGCCGCCCCCGTTCCCTGCTCCACGGAGGAGGCCATGAGGCCATGAACGAGCGCGGTCACACCTTGCTGGAGATGGTCTTCGTCCTCGGCATCATCCTGCTGATGGCGTCGCTGCTGATCCCGGGGCTGCGCGCGTACTCGCAGGAGGCGCAGCTCCTGGCCGCGGCGGAGAAGTTCTGCGGACAATTTCGCGAGGCCTATTCGATGGCGATCAAGCAGAACGTCAACACCGCGATCCGGTTCGAGACCGGCGCGCGCGGGCCGACCTACAGCCTCTACGCGGACGGCAACGGCAATGGGGTGCTGAGCGCGGACATCGCCAGCGGCCGCGACCGACGGGTCGCGGGGCCCATTCCTCTCGACGCCGGCCTGGCCCGGGTGCGCGTGGCCATCAATCCCGGCGTGCCCGCCATTCCTCCCGATTCGGGAACGCTCGACCCCACCGATCCCATCAAGTTCGGCCGCTCGAACATGCTCTCCTTCTCACCCATGGGCACGGCGACGCCGGGCACGTTCTACCTGGCCGGCGAAAGCGCCCAGGCGGCGGTGCGGGTGACGCCCGGCTCCGCTCGGGTACGGATCATGGTCTGCCGCGGGCGACGCTGGGTCGAGCGATGAGCGAGCCGCCCGCTCCAGCCGCATCCGAGACCGCCGGCCGCGGCCTGCGCGTGCCGGGCACGATCTGGAACGGCACCCCCGACGAAGCCGGCCTGCGCGTCCGCCACCTCGACCCTCCCGACGGAGCGCACGGCGTGTTCCGCGATGCCCCCGTCGTGGCGCGCTTTTCCCGGCCCGCCGATGCCTCGACGCTGTCGCCGCGGACGTTCCTCATCATCGATGAGCACGGGCCCGTCCCCGGCGGCGTCTGGACCAGCCTGGACGGCCGGGTCGCCGTGTGGACTCCGGCCCGGCTCTTGTCGGCGGGCACGCTTCACTGCGTGCGCCTGGCGGGCGTCCGCGACCTTCACGGACGCGAGCTGGCCGTGCACGAGAGCGCGTTCAAACCCGGCGACCTCGCCCTCGGTGACCTCGGCCCCTGAGAGTCGTTCGACCCGTCCCAAGCCCGCGCGGCGTTCCTGCCCGAACCTCTTCTCGCTTCCTCGCCGATCCCACCCGTCCGAAAGGACGATCTCCTCTCGACCCTCACTTCGGCGCCGCGCGGGCGGCTTTGAGGACCCGATCAGGCCGGAGCGACCGCCTCGCCGGTCGGCTTTTCTTCGGAGGCGGGCTTCATCACGGGCTTCTCTTCGGCCACCGGCTTCGCGATGGGCCTTGCGCCACCACCCGGGGTGACGCCGCCGCCGGATGACGACGAGGGACCGGTGACGACCGCGCCTTCGGACGGATTCACGTCGCCCTCGAGGCGCGCCCCGTCGACGAGCGCGATCCGGCCGGCGAAGAACTTGCCACGGGCGGAGGCTCCCACGCCGAGGCGCAACGTCTCCGTGCGCACCTCGCCCTCGAAGTCTCCGTCGATCTCGACGAGGTTCGCACGCACGCGGCCCTTCACCCGACTGCCGGCCGCCACGTGCACTCGTCCGCTGAGTTCGAGCTCGCCGTCGAACTGTCCGAGCACGTCCAGGTCCCGGCCCGCCACGCGGCCGGAAACGGCGGTACCCGACGCGAGGACGGTCAGATCTTGATCCGCAACCACCATGATAGCGACCTCCCGAATGAGAAGATCCCCATGCTCGTTCGTTCCGGCCCGCCGCGCTGTGTGTCAGCTCACTCGTGTGCTAAGGTGGCGCTTCTCGGCGGCGCGGCCTCGGGGCCGCTGGAGCACGTGTGAGCTCGCACGTCTATCTCGTCCTGGTCCTCATCTTCTACGCGGTCGGAGCTCTGCACGTCCTGCTGCAGACCCTGACCCGGCGGCGCCTGCTCCTCACGTCGTGGACGGTGGCCGCCACCCTCGTCGGGTTCGCCCTGCACACCGCCGCCCTCGCCCAGCGCTGGACGGAGGCCGGACACTTCCCGGCCGTCGGCCTCCACGACGGCGCGTCGCTGCTGGCCTGGACGATGGTGCTCGTCTTCCTCATCATCTATACGCGCTCCCGCCTGGAGGCACTCGGCCTCGCCGTCTATCCCATGGCCTTCGCGCTGGTGCTGATCGCCAACCTCACTCCGATCGCGCCGGTGGGGGATCCGGTGTTGAAGGGGCTGTTCCTGCCCATCCACACCACCCTGGCCTTCTTCGGCTACGCGGCGCTCTTCGTGGCTTTCGCGGGCGGCCTGCTCTACCTGATCCAGGAGCGCGAGCTCCGGTCGCGCACGCCGCGGACGTTCTACTACCTGATCCCGAGCCTGGAGCGCTGCGACACCCTGAGCGCGCGCGCGGTCGAGGCCGGCTTCGCCCTGCTCACCCTCGCCATCATCACCGGCCTTCTGTGGAGCCACGCCGTGCACGGCCGCTACTGGACCTCGAGCCCCAAGGAGTGGAGCGCGGTCGTGGCCTGGTGCCTCTACGTCGCGCTCATCCTGGCCCGGCAGCGGACGGGCTGGGGCGGGCGGCGGGCGGCCCTGCTCGGCATCGCCGCCTTCACGGCGGTGGCGTTCACCTTCGTCTGGATGAACGTGTTCGCCCTGCCCGGGGGGCCGCGCACGCCATGATCATCGTCGTCGGGGTGAGCCATCGAACGGCGCCCCTTCCCGTACGCGAGGCCCTCGCCTTCCCGCGCGATCATCTCCGCGACGCCCTCCTGCGCCTGCGCGCGGAGACGGGAGCGGGGGAGGTCATGATCCTCTCGACCTGCAACCGCGTGGAGCTCTACGCCCACCAGGACGATCCGGGCGCGGTGGACGCGCTGGAGTCGTTCCTTGCCCGCTACCACGCCCGCGACGGGCGTGAGCTGCACGCGGTCGTCTATCGCTACGCCGACGCGGACGCGATCCGCCATGCCTTCCGCGTCGCGGCCAGCCTGGAGTCGATGGTGATCGGGGAGCCGCAGATCCTGGGGCAGGTCAAGGAGGCCTACCAGGCGGCGGAGGAGGCGGGCACGCTGGGATCGGCTCTCAACGCGCTGCGCAACCGCTCGCTGGCCGCGGCCAAGCGGGTGCGCACGGAGACGGGCATCGGGCGCAACGCGGTGTCCGTGTCCTACGTCGCGGTGGAGCTGGCGCGGAAGATCTTCGGCGAGCTGAAGGACAAGAACGTCCTTCTGGTCGGCGCGGGCAAGATGAGCGAGCTCGCGGCCAAGCACCTCGTGCGCAGCGGCGGGCGGGCCACCGTCCTCGGCGGACGCACGTTCGAGAAGGCGGCGGAGCTGGCGGCGGCGCTGGGCGGCAAGGCCGCGCCCCTCGAATCGCTGCGCGACGAGCTCGCGCGCACGGACATCGTCATCAGCGGCACCGGCGCCCCCGGCATCGTGATCCACGAAGCGGACGTGGAGAGCGCGCGCGCCGCGCGCCGGGGACGCCACGCGCGTCCGCTGTTCCTGATCGACATCGCGGTTCCGCGCGACATCGACCCCGCGGTCCGCAAGATCGGAGGCGTGTTCCTCTACGATCTCGACGACCTCAAGACGGTGGCGGAGGCCAACCTGCGCGAGCGCCTCAAGGAATCGGCGGCCGCGGAGGCGCTGGTCGAACGCGAGGTGCGGGAGTTCCTCGACTGGCAGAAGGCGCGCGAGGTGGTCCCGCTCCTCAACGAGCTGCGCCGCCGGGCGGAGGAGATCCGCCGCCACGAGCTCGAGAAGGTGAGAAGGCGCATCGGCCCCCTCACGGCGGAGCAGGACGAAGCGATCGAGGCCGCCACCACCGCCATCGTCAACAAGCTGCTGCATTCGCCGACCGTGCACCTCAAGGAAGCGGCCCGCGAGAGCGACGCCCCCGAGCAGCTGAGCCTGATTCGCAAGCTGCTAGGATTGTGATCCGGGCAAGAAGGGCAGCTTGCCTCGGCAGCCGACCAGTGAGCGTGGCGGCGCTGCGTAGCCGCGGCGACGCGCGACGGGGGGTTTCAGGGGGGGAGCCTATCGCGACCGAGATGATCGATAGCGTTCCCCCCCTGAGATAAATTTCAGCCTTGAAGATTCGAATAGGCACGAGGGCGAGCCTTCTCGCGCTTTGGCAGGCCGAACACGTCAGCGGGCTCCTGGTGGCGAAGGGCCACGAGGTCGAGCTCCACAAGATCACCACCACCGGCGACCAGGTGCTCGATCGGCGCCTGGAGAGCATCGGCGGCAAGGGCGCCTTCCTGAAGGAGATCGAAGAGGCGATGCTGGCCGGCCAGGTCGACCTGGCCGTGCACAGCCTCAAGGACGTGCCCACCGCGCTTCCCGGCGGCCTGTCGCTCTGCGCCTACCTGGAGCGGGCCGATCCGCGCGACGCGCTGCTCTCGAACTCGGGCAAGCGGCTCGAGTCCCTGCCCGCGGGCGCCCGTGTGGGCACCACCAGCCTGCGCCGGTCCTCGCAGGTGAAAGCGATGCGGCCGGACCTGCACGTGGACGATCTCCGTGGCAACGTCGACACGCGCATCCGCCGGCTGCGCGAGCGGCACTACGACGCCGTGATCCTGGCCATGGCCGGCCTCGTGCGGCTCGGGCGCACGGGCGAGGTGACGCAGGTACTCGATGCGGAGGTGTTCGTGCCCGCGCCCGGACAGGGCGCGATCGCGCTCGAATGCCGCCAGGACGACGCGGACGTGCGCGCGGCGGTGGCCGCCCTCCATCACGAGCCGACGGCCCGGGCCGTCACCGCGGAGCGCGCCCTGCTCGCGGCCCTCGAGGGCGGGTGCAACGTCCCCCTGGGCGCGCACGCCGCGCCCGTGTCGGGCGGCCTGCGTCTGCGCGCGTTCGTGGCGCGGGCGGACGGCAGCGCGATCCTGCGCGGCGAGGACACCGGTGACGATCCCGAGGAGCTGGGCCGGCGCGTCGCCGCCGATCTCCTCGCCCGCGGCGCCTGGCAGCTCGTCCGGTCGTGAGCGGCCCGCTGGCCGGGCGGCGCGTGCTCGTGACGCGCCGCTGGCCCGAGCTCATGGCGGGGCTGGCTTCTCTCGGCGCCGTCGCCTCCGAGGCGCCGCTCATCGAGCTGCGCCCGCCCTCCGACCGCCGGCCCCTGGACGAGGCGCTGGGCGGCCTCGCGCGCTACGAGTGGCTCGTCTTCACGAGCGCGAACGCGGTGGAGGCGGTCTCCACGCGCATGGCCACCCTCGGCGTGAGCCTGCCCGCCGGGCTGAGCCTCGCGTCCGTGGGGCCGGCGACCACCCTGGCCGTGCACACGGCCTGGCCCGGCGCACGCGTGTCCGTCGAGCCGGCCGGGGATTTCCGTGCCGCCGGCCTCGTCGCGGCCTTCGACCGCGCGGCCGTGCAGGGCCGGCGCGTCCTCTTGCCCGTCTCGGACCGGGCGGCGGAGACGGTCTCCCGCGGCCTCGCCGAGCTCGGCGCCGTCGTCGAGCGCGTGGTGGCTTATCGCACCGTCTCTGCGGACGGAGGGCAGTCGCTGGCGGAGACGCTGCGCGGCGGGGTCGATGTCGCCGTCTTCGCGTCGCCTTCGGCGGTGGAGGCGTTCG
>DASTLK010000201.1:0-2356 GCA_035715025.1 Vicinamibacteria bacterium | reverse complement strand
TGTCCGTGGAAGGGGCGAACGCACGGCTGTCCGCTCTGGCCACCCGGCTCGGGCGGGCCTTCCCCGATACCAACGGGAGGAAGACCTTCCTCGCCACCCCGCTGCGCGACAACCTGGTCAGTGCGGTCCGGGCGACGCTCTTCGTCATGATGGGCGCCGTCGCCTTCGTACTCCTCATCGCCTGCGCGAACGTCGCCAACTTGATCCTGGCCCGCGCCTCCGGACGGTCACGCGAGCTGGCGGTGCGTGCGGCCCTGGGCGCCGGCCGGCGCCACATCGTGGGGCAGCTCCTCGCGGAGAGCCTCGTGCTGGCCCTCATGGCGGGAGCAGTCGGCCTGCTGGTCGCTCGCCTCGGCACCGATGCACTGCTCGGGGTCGGCTCCCGTTACGTGCCGCTGCCGCGGCTATCGGATGTCCAGGTCGACGGGCGTGTCCTCCTGTTCACGGCCGTGGTCTCCGTGATCACGGCCGTCGGGTTCGGCCTGGCGCCCGCCCTCCAGGCCTCGCGCGCCGGGGTGGGCGCGGCGCTCCGCCAGAGCGGCGGGCGCGGCAGCCTGGGTACCAGCTCCTCCCGCATTCGCAGCGGGCTCGTCGTGGCCCAGATCGCGCTCTCGTTCATGCTGGCCATCAACGCGGGCCTGCTCTTCCGGTCGTTCGTGGCGCTCACGGATACGCCGCTCGGCTTCCGGACGGAGGGCCTGCTCGTCACCTATGCGCAGGCTCCCGCGCGCGGCTCCTTCTTCGACCAGAGCGGTCTCGACGAATACATCCGCGCCGGCCAGCTCTTCGACGACCTCTTCGCCCGCGTGCGTGAGATTCCGGGCGTGATCTCCGCCGGAGGGGCAATGGGACTGCCGACCGGCGCTTACGACTCGAGCGGCTCCTACGCGGTCGAGGGCCAACACACGTGGGGCGGCGACTTCCGCAAGCTGCCCTCGGCCGGCTTCCGCCTGGCCAGTCCCGGCTACTTCCGCACGATGGCCATCCCCGTCGTGCGGGGTCGGGATTTCGACGGCGGCGACCTGTACGAGCGGCCGTTCGTGGCCGTCATCAGCGAATTGCTGGCGCGACAGAGCTTCGGCGCCGGCGACCCGATCGGTCGTCGCCTCATGTGCGGCCTCGATTCCGAGAAGTGGATGACGATCGTGGGTGTGGTCGGGGACATCCGACAGGCCTCACCGGCGTCGCCGCCCCGCCCCGAGCTCTACATGCCGCTGCGGCAGCATCCGTACACCTCGAGCCGGGTGCAGATGGTGATCCGCACCAGCGTCCCTCCGGAGTCGCTGATCGGATCCGTGCGTGAGACCGTGCACTCGATGAGTCCCGAAGTCGCGACGAAGTTCACGACCATGGAGGCGTCGGTGAGCGACTCCATCTCCGCCCCGCGCTTCCGCATGGCCCTGGTGTCGACCTTCGCGACCCTCGCCCTGCTCCTGGCCGTCGCCGGAATGTACGCGGTGATGAGCTACGTCACGACCCAGCGGACGTCCGAGTTCGGGCTGAGAGTGGCGCTTGGCGCGCGGGCAGGCGACGTCGTGGGGCTGGTGCTGCGGGGCGCGGCGCGCCTGGTGGCGGTCGGCGTCGCCCTGGGATTGCTCCTGGCCCTGGCCACGAGCCGCGTGGTGACGGCCATGCTCTTCGGGATCGAGCCCATGGACACACGGGCCTACGCGGGCGTCCTCGTGCTGGCCCTGCCGTTCGTTTTCCTGGCTGCGATCCTGCCCGCCCTTCGGGCCGCGCGCGTCGATCCGATGATCGCGCTGCGCGAGCCCTGACCCGGCTCACTCGCGGCCGGGCACCCAGCGCTCCAGGATGCGGGCCGGTCCGGCTCCGTCCACCTCGACGCTCGCGAGCCCGCCCGTCGGGAAGGCGCTGCGATGCAGCTCGCTCAAGTCGCCCCCGGTCAGGGAAAGGATGCCCGCCTTCAGTGGATCGCCGTGGGAGACGACGACGACCTGCTGCGCGGAATGCGCGGCCGCGATGGCGCGCAGGGCCGTGTCCATCCGTGCGGCCAGCGCCCGGAGGTCCTCCGCCACGTCGCAGATCTCGAGGGGACGGAAGAGGTAGCGGGCCCATTCCTGCGCGCGGCCCCGCCGCACGTCGCGCCACGGCATTCCCTCCCAGGGCGCGCAGAGCCAGGCCTCGACGAGGTCGTCGCGCGGCTCGACCTCACCGCCGCAGGCGCCGGCGATCACGGTCGCCGTCTGCACCGCGCGCTCGAGCGGGCTCGTGTAGACGCGCGCGATGGGCCGCCCGTCCAGGTGGCGCGCCACCGCCTCCGCTTCCTGGCGGCCGCGGTCCGAGAGCCGCCAGCCGCGCTGCCGTCCGTAGACGATCTTCTGCGGGTTGTCGACCT
>DASTLK010000200.1:0-2784 GCA_035715025.1 Vicinamibacteria bacterium | reverse complement strand
GGGTGTCTCGACCTACGGCATCGTGGCCCGCGGGCGCTTCGGCAGCCTGCTCTACGGCCACATCCCGGTCCCGACCGTGAGCCCCTTCGGGCCGTTCGTGAGCAAGAACCACTTCGCCGGCTACGTTGGCATGGCAGCGCTGCTGGCGCTGGGCCTGGCGGTGGGCCTCGCGCGCGGCGGGGGCCGGCGAGAATGGACCTCGGGCCGGCGGGCGAGTGGAGTCGTGCTTGCGCTCGTGGCCGCCCTCGCCATGGCTCTGGGCGTCCTCGTCTCGCTCTCGCGCGGCGGCGCGGCCAGCCTCGCCGCGGGCGTGCTCGCCTTCCTCGCCCTCCGCGTGCGGCACCGACTCGGCGAGGGCCGCCTGGGTCCCGTCCTGCCTTCGCTCGCGGTGGCCGTGGCCCTGGCCACGCTCCTTCTGCTCGTGCTTCCGCCCCACGCTCACGAGCGGCTCCGGAGCCTGGCCGAGACGTCGTTCCGCCTCGACACCTGGCGCGACACCCTGCGGACGGCCGCCTCGAGTCCATTGGTCGGCCAGGGTCTCGGGGCTTTCGAGGACGCCTACCCGCGCTTCAAGAGCGGCCATGGGGAGCTCAGGGTAGAGCACGCGGAGAACGACTACCTTGAGACGCTCGCCGAGGCCGGGCTCCTCGGCCTTTTCTTCGCGGTGGCCGCGCTCATCTTGTCGGCCGCGCGCGTCCTGGCCGCGCGGCCATCGTCCCTCCTGCGGGACCTCGGCGCGGGCGCGCTGGCCGGCCTCGTCGCCCTTCTCACGCACAGCGCGTTCGACTTCAACCTCCGCATCCCTTCAAACGCGATCCTCGCCGCCTTCCTCGTTTCCGTGGCCGCGGCGGGCGCTCCTGTGCGCCTCGCCGCCGCCTGGGCGAGTCGCGCTGCGGCGGCCGCTTTCGGTCTGGCGACCCTCCTCGCGCTGCCGCGGGCGGGCTTCCCGGTCGATCCTTCGTCGCCGTGGGAGGAGACGCGCAACGAGGCACGACTGGCCGCGGCCAGCGTGGCGCCGGAGGTTCGACTCCTCCGCCTCGAGCGGACGGAGCGCGCTCTTCTGGCCCTCCTGCGGTCGCGGCCCGCCCATGCCGAAGGCTGGCTGCTCCTGGCGGGGAGGCGGGCCGAGGGCGGCGACCCCTCGGCCAGCGAGCTCGCACGCCACGCGGTCGCTCTCGACCCGGAGCGTCCGGACCTGCGGTCGGCGGCGGAGGCGCTCCTTTTTCCGTAGGAGTGCTTGCATCTCTATTCCGTGTTTCCGCCTACATCAGCCATCCGTGTTGCGTAGCCCCTCCTGACGCCTCGCCCCGCTCCAGCCCTCTGGCGTCAGGACGGATGCGGATATTCCGCAAACATAACGCGCATATGATAGATAGCCATCCAAGGCCCGTGTGGTCGAAGTGCGAGCAGTGAGTAAGCATTCCGTGTTTCCCCTACATCGATCTCCGTAATTTCCCCTACGTACGTTTGCGCAATGCCCTGATGCACCGTCGCGCCGCGCCGACCTATTGTTCGAAGCGGACATCGGGCCCGTTCAACGACGGGTGAAGGAACACCCGGCGACACCAACGAACGATGGAACTCGGACGGGACGTTCGCGGCCACAAAGGCCTATGCGACGCCCTGGGCAGAGGGATTGCGCACGTCCTGAGCCACCAACGTCACGCGCTGCATGACTGCGGTGGTCAGGATGTCGGCGTTCGCGCGGTTCATGCCGCCGAAAGGCGGCCAGAGTAAACGGGGCGAATCCTAGCCGGCCGCAGCCATCGACGGAAGCACCGAGCGCACGGGTGCGGACGGCGCCCTCCGCCGTCCGGACACGCGATGGCACCGCTCAGGACGCACAGCCATTGCAACAGCTCGTTTGAATGGCTCGCAGCCGGAGGGCTTCCACGCCTTCGAGGGAGTAAAGGAATGTTCGATCACTTCTGCACACGAAGAAAGTGGCATCTGGTTATCGTCGCTGGAGTACTGGCCAGCTTGACCGCCGCCGCCCAAGCGGGATACGCACAGGGTAATTGGACGTCGCGCACGCCTGTTTCGCCCACGGAAGGAATGACCGTGGGGGGAGTCGGTAAGGTCATCGTGGCCGCCTACGGAGCATCGTCAGGTGCGGTGACGAACCAGACGCGACTCTACAACATCACCGCTGACTCATGGAGCTCGGGAACCCCTGGCCCCCTGCCGGCTCGCTCTGAGGCGGCTTATGGAGACACGACACATGCGGGATTCGTGTACGTGATCGGCGGCGGGAGCTCCGAGGGAGTCTTATCCGATGTCCACCGATACGATCCGGTCACCGATGCGTGGACCGATCTTGCCTCGATGCCTACGGCCCGCGCAGGGGCGGTCGCGGCCGCGGTCGACAACAACATATTCGTCATTGGAGGCCGTCTGAGCGCCGCCGGCCCCTGCAGCGGCGGCTACCTGGGGACCGTGGAAAAGTACGACATCGACGCCAACACGTGGACGACAGTTGCGCCCCTGCCAAGTGCGCGCTCTGACCTGGCCGCAGTCGCGCACGGAGGCAAGATATACGTCTTTGGCGGGTGCGGCGGCGCGGGCAACTCCACGAGCGAGGTCCTCAAGTACAACCCGGAGACGGACACCTGGACGAGTGGACTGGCGTCCATGCCGACGCCGCGCGCCAGTCTTGTCGCGGGTCACTCGGGCCAGAGAGTGTTCGCCATCGGCGGATTGGACGGGGGCTCGGCATTCGCCGTGAACGAGGTGTACAACATCGCCAGCGACTCCTGGTCTACGACCACGCCAATGCCAACCGCC
>DASTLK010000199.1:0-14209 GCA_035715025.1 Vicinamibacteria bacterium | reverse complement strand
TCATGGCCGCCGCCGCCCCCGACGACCTGCTCGACCACATCGACCTGCAACCGGGCTCGGAGTTGGGCGAGGAAGGGTCCGAGCTCTCGCTCGATTCCGGGCCGGAGCTGGAGTCGTCTTCGGTGGACGAGCTCTCGCTGGATCCGCCTGTTCGGCACGCGCCGGAGTCGCCCGGGCGCACCACGCTGATCCGCACGGGGAGCGAGGCGGACGACCTGCGTGCGCGCATCGGCCGCACCGCCGATCCCGAGCTGACCCTGGACAGCGCCGACCCGGACGACGAGGACATCGAGGAGATCTCGTTCGACACCGCCCCGAACCTCGTCCCCGAGAGCGAGCCGGCTCCGGCGCCGGTCCGGCCGGCCGCCCCATCCCCGGCCGTATCCCGTCCCGCCGCCCCGCCGGGTCCGCCGGTGCCTTCGCGGACATTGCCGCCCACGCGCGCGGCCGCGGGACCTTCGGCGGCATCCGGCTCGGTGACGATCCCTCCCGTGGCCGCCCCGTCATCCAAGCCCACGGAGAACACGGCACCCGTCCGCGTCTCCGCCACCGTCGACGCGGGCGCGAAATCCATCGCCCTGCCCGTCGAAGTCACGGTGAAGAACGGGCAGGGTCAGGTCGAGATCCACCTCAAGATCATCCTCGACCTGAAAGTCGTACCGTAATTGATGCGGGGGGTGCTGCGCCGCACCCCCAGACCCCCGCTCGCTCGCGGGAGTGAATCCCGCTCTCTCGCTGTCCGTGGCGTGGTCTGCGTTAATCGGAGGGAGCGGCCGCCATCATCGCCCCCCGCTGGACGTCGTCGTAGCGCACCTTGGCGACGTCGAAGCCCTCGATGTTGGCGATCAGCTTGTCCAGCGCCTGATCGAAGGACGGCATCGTCTTGCGCGCCCGTGACAGCGGGGTAGTGCGGGCGAGCACGTAGTTCTTCACGAACGGGTGGCGGATACCGCGCTTCTTGAGCTGGGCCACCACGTCCACCAGCGCCGCGTCCGCGGCGCGGACCTTCTCCGCCCGCGACTCCCGCTGAGGGAGCGTCCGCGCGAACGTGCCCGGGAGGAACCCGTCCACCCGCCGCAGGAGGGGCGCGAAGGCTCCGCCCGCAAAGCGCTTGTTCTGCTCGTAGAGCAGGCCCAGGGTGGCGAGGTGCGGCGCCTCGAACTGGAACGCGTAGTCCTCCTCGCCCTTCTTCGGCTGGGTTTCGGCCAGCCCCCGGTACATGCGGATGACCTCGAGCGATTTCTCCTTCAGGTTGTGGGCCTTTTCCGTGTTGAGGGCGAGGATCTGGAAGGCGACCTCCGGCTCCAGGAGAAGCAGGGCCGGGCACGTCTCCGCCTTGAGCTTCTGCAGGACCTTGAGCCGGTGATGGCCGTTGGGCGTCCAGTAGACGCCCGGCTCGGGCGAGACGACGACGATCGGGTCCACGAAGCGGTCGATCTTCTTGACCGCGTCGTGCAACCTCTTGACGTGGGTGGGGGAGAGGTCGCGCTGGTAGGGCGTGGGCGCGACCTTGTCGAGGGGCAGCAGGCAGAACAGGTGCCAGTGCCCGCCCACGGGCTCGCGGAACGCCGCCAGCACGGTGCCACCGTCCCCCGAGACCCGCTCCGTCATCTCGCGGACGCGGCGCGGCGGGTCGTCCCCATCCCCGGCGTTCTCCTTCATGCGTCCTCCCGGCCGATACGGGCAGCGTACCGTAAAAGGAGGCATACCATGCCCGCCGCCGCGTGGGGATGCTACGTTCGTAATGAAGGGTGAGCCTTCGAGGAGGAATGATGGCCGAAGATAACAAGGGCGGCATCGTCGACACGGTGACGTCCGGTGTCGGCGCCGCGGCCAGCACCGTGGGCTCGGCGGCCAGCACGGTGGGCTCGGCGGTGACCAGCGCCGCGGGCACGATGGCCGGCCTGGCCAAGAAGGCGGTCCGCGCGCTGCCCGGCGTGGGCGCCAAGAAGCCCGCGGCTCGTCGTCGCCCGTCCAAGCCGCGCGCCTCCGCCCCCAAGCGTGGTTCCGCCAAGAAGCGCGTCGCGGCCAAGAAGCGCGGGGCGGCCCGCAAGACGGCGCGCGGGGTCAAGCGCGGCAAGGCCAGGGTGAAGCGCGCCATGGCGGCCAAGGGCCGGAAGAAGGGCGCCCGCCGCAAGAAGTAGGGCGCGCACGTCCGAGAGGGAGCGGTCTACCGCCGCAGCCGCCGGCTGCCTTTCCGGTCCTGGACCGTTCCCCCTTCGCGTTTCCGCTCTCCTGCCGTCTGGCCCCCGGCCGGAAGCCGGGCCTCCGCCGCGAGCAGGCTCGCGCGCGTGAGCGTGCCCGCACCGAAGCGTTGCTCGACCAGGTCCCGCGCGACGTCCGACCGCGAAGGCGGGGCGGCGGCGAACAGCGGCATCTGCGCCGGTCCGGCCAGGCCCGACGCGGACACCCCGACCAGCCGCACCTTCCGCCGGCCGTGCACGCCGCGGAAGAGCCGCCAGGCCGCCTCGAACAGCGCGTCCCCCGAGTCCACGGCCGCGTCCAGGGTCTTGGCGCGCGTGGACGTGTGGAAGTCCTCGTCCCGATACTTGAGGGTCACCGTGCGCGCGCGCATGCCGTGCTGGCGCAGGCGGCGGGCCACCGCGTCGCACAGCTCCAGGAGCGTGGTGCGCAGGCGCTCGCGGTCGGCGGTGTCGGCGCCGAACGTGTGCTCCTGGCCGACGCTCTTGCAGTCCTCGCCCTCGCTCACGACTGCGCGGTCGTCGATCCCCCGCGCGAGCTGGACGAGGTCGTGGCCGTGGGTGCCGAGCCGGCGCTCCAGCCGTGCGGGGTCGCAGGTGGCCAGCTCCCCGATGGTGCGCACCCCGATCTTGAGCAGCACCTCTTCCATCTTCGGGCCCACGCCCCACAGACGGCGCACGGGCAGCGGGGCCAGGAAGGCCGCCTCCGTCCCCGGTGCCACGACGACGAGGCCGTCCGGCTTGCGCATGTCGGAAGCGACCTTGGCCACCAACTTCGACGGGGCCACGCCGACGGAGGCGGTCAGCTGCGTGCGCTCCCGGATAGCCGCCTTGAGCGCGCGCGCGATGTCCTCGCCCGTGGCCGGCCGTCCCGAGGGCGCGAAGAGGCGGCGGCTGCCCGTCACGTCCAGGAAGGCCTCGTCGATGGAGACGGGCTCGACCGCGTCCGTGAACTGCCGGAGCACCTCCATGACCTCCTTGGACACGGCGGCGTACTTCTCCATGTCCGGGCGCACGTACGCGCCCTGGGGGCAGGCCCGAAAGGCCTGCGAGATGGGCATCGCGCTGCCCACCCCGAAGCGGCGCGCCTCGTAGGACGCCGTGGCCACCACCCCGCGCCCGCGCCCGCCGCGCGGGTCCGCGCCCACGATCACGGGCCGCCCGCGCAGCTCCGGGTGGTCGCGCTGCTCGACCGCCGCGTAGAACGCGTCCATGTCGACGTGGAGGATGGTGCGGGTGGCGTCCACGGGGAGATTGTCCGCCTGGACCGCTCCGGCCGAGGTCAGGCGGCGGTCAGTGACCGAAGGTGCGACAGGCGTGGCTCTGGACGCAGGGCTTGTCCGGCTCCATCAGGCAGCGATCCCCGCCGCCGCCCGGCCCGAGCACCTGCAGGCTGGGATGCGGGTAGCCGCGGCGGGCGACGGCGGTCGGGGGAGCGCCCCCGCCGCGCAGCCACTCACCCCGATGGTGGCCGCCGTGCAGGTCGGCCACGGCGGACTCCAGGGCGGCCACGCGGGATTCGAGGTCGTGGGTGACGCGCTCGGCCGGAGAGCCGCCGAGCTGCCCGAGCACCTCACGGCGGATCTGGTCGATGCGCGTGTCGTCCATGGTCAGATGCGCGGGCGCGTCACGCGCCCATCTCCACCTCGTCGATCACGCCCACCACGGCCGCGTCCACCGCCGCCACCCCGCGCCCGAGGGCCTGGATGGCCGCCTTTCCGTCCTGGACGAGCAGCACGCGATCGCCGATGCCGGCGCTCACGGAGTCGATGGCGAGCACGGTGGGCCCCTTCGGCGCCCCGGAAGGATCGACGGGCTGGACGAGCAGGAGCTTCGCCCCTTCGAGCTTCGCGTTCTTCTGCGTCGCCACCACCGTTCCGACCACCCGTCCGATCTGCATCGCGGCTAGCTCAGGGACCAGTGGTCGACGATGCCGACGACGGCGGCATCGGTGGGGACCTCGTCGGGCAGGAAGGGGACGGAGGCCTCGCGCCCGCGCACGTAGAAGACCTGCTCCGTCACCCCCGCCCCCACGGAGTCGACCGCGACCAGCGTCTTGCCGGAGGGCGTGCCGTCGTTCCTGAGGGGCTGGAGGACGAGCAGCTTCGTTCCCAGGAGGCCGGGATCCTTGCGCGTCGCCACCACCGTTCCCACCACCCTTGCCAGGAACACGGCCCTACTCCTTCATATCGACGCTGTCGATCACTCCGATGATGGCCGCGTCCACGGGCGTGTCCTTGAGGCCGGAGGCCATGCGCGCGGACGAGCCGGTCACCACCAGCACGCGGTCATTGTGGCCGGCGTCCACGGTGTCGACGGCGACCATGTGGCCGGCCTCGTCCTTGCCGCTGGGATCGGTGGTGCGGACCACCAGGAGCTTCGCGCCCACGAGCCGGTCGTCCTTGCGCGTGGCGACCACCGTCCCGACCACGCGCCCGAGAATCATCTTGAAGCTGGGGGGTGCTGCGCCGCACCTCCCAGACCCCCCGCTCGCTCACGGGAGTGAATCCCGCTCGCTCGCTGTCCGTGGTTGGGGGCCTGTGGTGCGAGCACCGCGATTACTTGGAAGCCTTGCCGATCGGGAGGACGTCCTCGAGGTTGCCGTGCGGCCGCGGGATCACGTGGACGGAGACGAGCTCGCCCACGCGGCGGGCGGCGGCGGCGCCGGCGTCGGTGGCCGCCTTCACCGCGGCCACGTCGCCGCGCACGAGCGCGGTCACGTAGCCCGATCCGATCTTCTCGTACCCGACGAGGGTGACCTTGGCCGCCTTGACCATGGCGTCGGCGGCCTCGATGAGGGCGACCAGCCCTCTCGTCTCGATCATCCCCAGCGCTTCACCCATTCACACCCTCCGAGCCGTCTCGACTCTGAACCGAGCACGAGACGGAGTCAAGCCCGCCGGCCACGACGATTGGATCAGGATCGGAAGCGCTCCACGGCCTCCGTGATGAGCTTCACGAGCTCGGTTTCGCTGAGCGTGACCGCGCCCCCGGACGGTTTGACCGCGGCGGGACGCGGCCCCGGCGGCGGCGCCGGATCGCAGACGGGCGGTGGATAGCCGGAGCGGGCGCGCGACTCCTCCAGGCGCCCGACTTCGGCTCCGGGGAGGAGGTGATCGCGGCCGAGGATGCGCGCCACCAGCGTCACTCGCGCCAGCTGCTCGAGCGTCTCCATGCGCTCCCAGGCCTGCTCGAGGGTCGCCCCGACGGCCAGCGCGCCGTGGTTCGCCATGAGCAGGGCCTGCGCCTCGCAGACCGCGCGGCCCACGCGGTCAGCCAGCTCCTCCGTCGAGGGCTGGCCGTAGGGGATGACGGGCACCGGCCCCAGCGTGACCACCGCCTCCGCGATGAGCGGCCGGTCGAGCGCGATTCCGGCCACCGCGAACCCGGTCGCCGTCGGCGGATGCGCGTGCACGACGGCGTGCACGTCCGCGCGCCGCCGATAGACGGCGGTGTGCATGAGCGTCTCCGTGGAGGCCCGCCCCCCGTCCACGGGCCGCCCTTCGAGGTCCGTGCGCACGATCATCTCCGGGGTCAGGAACCCCTTGCACACGCCCGCGGGCGTGATCAGGAGGGACGCGTCCAGGCGCACGGAGACGTTGCCCTCGTGGCCGCCGATCAGGCCGCGCGCGTAGAGGCGCCGGCCCACCTCGACGATGTCGCAGCGCAGCTGCGCCTCGTCGCTCCTCCCATCGGATACACGAGGGTCGCGGCTCATGTGGCCAGGAGCCGGCGCGCGCGGTCGCGGCACTCGACGGAACAGAAATGCTGCTCGCGTCCGTTCACCATCGCCACCAGGGCCCGTGAGCGCGGCAGGAACGTGTCGCACACGCGGTCGCGCACCATGTCCGTGGCCGGCGCGGGGCGCGGCGCGCCCTGGTAGCCCTGCACCACGGCGGCGAGGAAACGCAGGACCAGCCGGACGGCCATCAGCACGAGCACGATGCGGACGAGGTTGAGGGCGAACGAGATCACGAGGGCCCCGCTGTGGATCCGTGGCCCGCGCGGAGCCGCTGCACCTCGTCCTTCAGGCCCTGGAGCTGGGGATCACCGGGGTAGCGCTTGAGGAGACCGTCCCAGACCACGGCCGCCTCCGGCCCCCTCCCGGTCCGCATGAGGGCGAGTCCCTTGTTGTACAGGGCCTGCTTGTGGCCCGGATCGTTCTTCAGGGCCTGGTCGAATTCGGCCAGGGCGTCGGGGGCGCGCCCGAGGTTGAGCAGCGAGGCGCCCAGGTCGACGCGCACGTCGTTGTCGGCCGGTTTGAGGCCGAGCGCTTCCCGATACCACCGCGCCGCCGCCTCGTACTGCGCGTGTTCCATGAGCAGGTGTCCCAGCTCGACTCGGGCCTGCACGTTCTGCTTGTCGCGCGCGGCCACGCTCTCGAGGGCGCGCACTTCGTCCGCGTCCGCCGGCGCCGCTCCCGCCGCGGGGGTGCTGCGCGCCGCCGCTTCCGCGGGGAGTCGCGGCCGTGACTCGGATGTCGTCGGGTGTCCGAGGCCGGCCGCCATGTAGCCGAGCACGAAGCCGAAGATCATTCCCGCCACCGCGAAGACCATGGGCTCGCGCCGCATGTCGCGCCGCGGCCTACCAGGGCACGCCGGACCAGCGCAGGAGGACGGATCCCACGGTGAGGCCGGCGCCCACCGAGGTCAGCACCACGAGGTGGCCCTTGCGGAGCCGCCCCTCGTCGAGGGCGGTGCCGAGCGCGAGGGGAATGGTGGCGGCGGTGGTGTTGCCGTAGCGCTCGATGTTCTTGATCACCTTCTCTTCGGGGAGCCCGAGGCGCTCGCGGGAGGCGTCGATGATGCGGGCATTGGCCTGATGGGCGACGTAGAGGTCGATGTCGGCCGCGGTCATGCCGTTGCGCTGGAGTACGGTCTGGCTGGCCTCCGCGAACTTGCGCACCGCGTACTTGAACACGTGGGGCCCGTCCTGGCGCACGTAGTGCATGCGCTGATCGACGGTCTCGTGCGAGGCCGGCCGCGCGCTGCCGCCCCCGGGCATGATCAGGTAGCAGCCGCCGGAGCCGTCCACCTCGTTGTAGAAGTCGATGATCCCGGTGTCGTCGGTGGACGGCTCGAGGAGCACGGCGCCCGCTCCGTCCCCGAACAGCACGCAGGTCGTGCGGTCCTGGTAGTCGATGATCGTGGACATCACGTCCGCGCCGATCACCAGGACCTTGCGGTGCGCGCCGGAGGCGATGAACTGCGCGCCCACGGTCAGGGCGTAGGTGAAGCCGGAGCAGGCGGCGGAGATGTCGAAGGCCCAGGCCTTCCGGGCCTGGATCTTGTCCTGGACGACGCAGGCGGTGGCGGGGAAGAGCGTGTCCGGGGTGACCGTCCCGATCACGATGAGGTCCAGCTCGTCCGCGCCGATCCCGCGCTTTTCCAGGGCCATGCGGGCCGCGCGCGCGGCCAGCTCGCTCGTGGGCGTGCCCGGCTCGGCCACGTGGCGCTGGCGGATCCCGGTGCGCGTGCGGATCCATTCGTCCGAGGTGTCGACGATCTTCTCGAGGTCGGCGTTGGTCAGGACGCGCTCGGGCACGTAGCGGCCCAGCGCGGTGATGGCGGCTCTCGGTGTCATGAAGGATCTATTAAAGAGGACGGCTCGGGGGCGGTCAACTGCGTCCGTAACGGCGGGCGAGGCGCGCGGGCGACCGTCCGGCGGCATAGAGGGCGAGGAGCGACCAGTTCCGCAAGGTGGTGCCGACGATGCCGTACCGGTCCCAGCGTCGCGCGCTGGTGAAGGCGCGCACGGGGGGGAAGGCGAGCCGTCCCGCGCGCCGCATCCGGGCCACGAACGCGACATCCTCCATCAGGGGCAGGTGGGGGACTCCGCCGATGCGCGCGTAGACCTCACGCCGTACGAAGAGGCCCTGGTCGCCGTAGGGCAAGGCGAAGAGGCGCAGGCGGAGGCGGACCGCCCTTTCCACGACGCGGAAGGCCGTGCGCGGGGAATCGACGGCGAAGCGGAATGCGCCCCCCACCACGTCCGCCGGGAGGGCGGCGAGGGCGTCGGCCCAGCCGCTCTCGAGGCGGGTATCCGCGTGCAGGAACAGCAGCCACTCGCCGGTGGCGGCGCGCGCCCCCTGGTCGAGCTGGTGACCGCGTCCCCGCGTGGCCTCGAGGACCCGGGCCCCCTCTCGGGCCGCGACCTCCCGCGTGGCGTCGCCGGACCCGCCGTCCACGACGATCACGTCCGCATCCGCGCGGACGGACTGGATGGCGGTGGCCAGGCGCTGCTCCTCGTCGAGGGCGGGAATCACGACGGAGACGGAGGGTCTCACCAGGGCACCGGACCTTCGATAGAGTGTGCATCGTGACGCAACACCGGCCGCATGGTCACTGGGCTCCGAAGACGCCGGAGGAGCTGATGCGGGTGATGGAGGAGCACGTGCCCTTCAACCGCCTGCTCGGCCTGCGCGGCGAGTCGGTGAGCGCGGGGGCCTGCGTGCTCACCCTCGCCGTGCGGGAGGACTTCATCGGGGATCCACGCCGCCCCGCCCTGCACGGCGGGGTCGTCTCCAGCCTCATCGACACCGCGGGGGGCCTGGCCGCCTGGTCCGCCCTCGCGCCGGGCGAGAGCGTGTCCACGGTGGACCTGCGCGTGGACTATCTCGAGCCCGCCGGCCTGACGGCGCCCCTGCGCGCGTCCGCCGAGCTCGTCCGCAAGGGCAACCGCGTGTGCCACGTGCGCATCGCGGTCACGCAAGGCGACGTCCTGGTCGCGGAAGGACGCGCGGTGTACAACATCCACAGGAGGTCCCCCGAGTGACGCGCATTCCCCTTCCCATGATGCCGGCCCCTCCCGCCCTGACCGCCTGCACCGAATGCGGCAAGTGCTGCACGTACGTGAGCGTGGGCATCGGCGAGCCGAGTTCCGTGCGCAACGCGTCCGACATCCTCTGGTACCTCTACCACGAGCAGGTCAGCATCTATCGCGACGGCGACGGCGAGTGGTCGGTGGTCTTCGAGACGCGCTGCCGCCATCTCAAGGCGAGCCTGCTCTGCGGCGTGTACCCCGAGCGGCCCCTCATCTGCCGGGACTTCGACAACACGACTTGCGAGGTCAACGACCCGGAGGGCGGCCGCGCGTTCTCCACCCCGGAGGACTTCCTGGGCTGGCTGAGCACCACGCGCCCCCGCCTGCACCGACGCCTCGTCGAGCGCTACGTGCCCGCGTCGCTGCGCGACCGCGTGGCCGAGGCCGCCTCCTGAACGTTCTCGTCATCGGGGGGAACCGCTTCGTCGGCTACGACCTCGTCTGGCGGCTCCTGGCCGGAGGCCACGACGTGACCCTCTTCAACCGCGGGACCCTCGCCGACCCCTTCGCGGATCGTGTCCAGCGCCTCCGGGGCGATCGCACCACCGACGCGTTCGACCGCGCGCTGTCCGGCCGGAGCTTCGACGCCGTGGTGGACTTCGCCGGCTTCGTGGGCGCGGACGTGGAGCGCGCGGTGCAGGTGCTGCAGGGTCACGTGGGGCACTACGTCTTCATCAGCACGGGCCAGGTCTACCTCGTCCGCGAGCCGCGGCCGTCTCCGGCGCGCGAGGCCGACTACGACGGGCCGCTGATGGCGGAGCCGCCGCCCGGCCATGCCGACCACGACGACTGGGCCTACGGAGTGGGGAAGCGCGCCGGCGAAGACGTCCTGGTGGCGGCGTTCGCGCGCGACGGCTTTCCGTCCACGCGCCTGCGTGTCCCGATCATCAACGGCGAGCGCGACCACACGCGGCGGCTGGAGAGCTACCTCTGGCGCCTCCTGGACGGCGGCCCCCTCCTCGTGCCCGACGGCGGCACCCATCGGCTGCGCCACGTGTACGCGCGTGACGTGGCCCGCGCGATCGCGGGCCTTCTCGGCGAGCGCCGTACCTTTGGCCAGGCCTACAACGTCTGCCAGGAGGAGACGCCCACCCTGGCCGAGGTCCTGGAGATGCTGGCGCGGCTCGTCGGGGCTCCGCTGCGGCTCTGTCCCGTCCCGCGGGCGGCGATCGAGGCGGCCGGGCTCGATCCCCGGCGCGTCTCCCCCTTCTCCGGACGGTGGATGTCCTTCCTCGATCCCGGGCGCGCCCGCACCGAGCTGGGCTTCGTGCCCACGCCCCTGCCCGCGTACCTCGGCTCGATCGTGGCCAGCTTCCTGGCCCATCCGCCCCCGGCCCCGCCCGACGCCTACACGGCTCGTCCGCGGGAGCGCGCGCTGGCCTAGCAGGCCGGTGGAGGGTGGTGCTTGCATGGAGATGGCGTATCGAGAGCGGTGGGATGCGGAGATCGCGGAGATGCGGCGGATGCTCGGCGGCTTTGCCATGAAGGAGGAGTGTAAGTGGGGTAAGCCCACCTACACAGTGGACGGGAAGAACGTCGTCATCCTGCAGGGCTTCAAAGAGTACTTCGCGCTGGGCTTCTTTCAAGGCGCCCTGCTGAAGGACCCCAAGAAGATGCTGGTGCAGCTCGGCCAGGTGCACGCCGGGCGTGTCATGAAGTTCACCAGCGCGAAGGACATCACGGCGAAGGCGGCGACCATCAAGGCGTACGTGCGCGAGGCCATTGCCGTCGAGAAGGCCGGGCTGCGGATGAAGCGAAAGAAGACCTCAGATTTTCCGGTTCCCGAGGAGCTGAGAGAGCGGTTCCGAAGAGACCCGCGTTTCAAGCGCGCCTTCGAGGCGCTGACGCCGGGACGGCAGAGGAGTTACCTGTACCACATTGCCGCGGCCAAGCAGTCGGCGACACGGCTGTCGCGAATCGAAAAGGCGATGCCGGCCATTTTCGAGGGCAGAGGGTTCCTGGAGAGACGCTAGATGGAATACCACGGCGGCCCGGGGCGACTCCATTTCAATTGACATCATTTTGTCGATATCATGTCAATTGAAAGGAGGCCGTCCCATGCCCCCGCCCCCCCGGGAACGACGCGCCCCGCCCCGCCCCCAGGTGGAAGCTCCGCGACGTAACGTCGTCCTCACCCGCGCGGCCCTGCGCGCCGCCGATCTCCTGGGCCTGCCCCGCAAGGACCTGGCCGTGGTCCTGGGGGTCAGCTCCTCCACCCTCTCGCGCCTGGACGAGCGTCCGCTCGACCCCGCGCGCAAGGAGGGCGAGCTGGCCGTGCTGTTCGTGCGCCTCTTCCGCAGCCTGGACGCCCTGCTGGGCGGGCAGACGGAGAAGGCGCGGCAGTGGCTGCACGCCCCGAACCGCCACCTGGGAGGCGTCCCCGCCGAGCGCATCCGCACCGTCACGGGCCTGGTCGATGCCATCGAGTATCTGGACGCGATGCGCGGGAAGGTCTAGCCTCCGCCCGCTGGGCGGGCGGGCCTGGCGCGTCGTCGAGTCCCAGCACCTCTTCTCCACGCGGAAGCTGGTCGACTCCGACGCGGAGCAGGCCCTGCTGGAGGAGCTGATCGAGGAGGTCAAGCCGCCCGCGGGCGCCCCGGCAGGCCTCCACTACCTGCTGTTCACGCCGTTCCGCTATCCGCCCCTGCGCCACGGCTCGCGATTCGGCACCCGCGCCGAGAACGGCATCTGGTACGGGTCGCGCACGCACGCCACCGCCTTCGCGGAGAAGGCGTACTACCTGCTCCTGTTCCTGGAGGGCACGACGGCGGAGCTCACGCCGTTGGAGACGGACGTCTCGATCTTCCAGGCCCCGTACGACACGCGGCGGGGCGTGGACCTCACCCGGGGCGCCTTCGCCCGGTATCGGGCGCTCATCTCCTCGCCGTCCGAGTATGCGGCGTCGCAGACCCTGGGGCGGGAGATGCGCGCGGACGGGGTGGAGGCCTTCCTCTACACCTCCGCCCGCGACCCGGAGCACGGCGCCAACGTCGGGCTGTTCGTGCGCGAGGCCCTCTCGTCGCGGCGCCCCGGCGTGCCCGAGAGCTGGCGCTGCGTGGTCACGCGCGAGAGCGTCGAGGTCACGAAGGAGGACGTCTTCCGGTCCGCCTCCTTCGCCTTCAAGCGCCGTGTGTTCGAAGTCGACGGCCGCCTGCCCGCGCCCGCCTTCTAGCCCGGTCCTCCCTCCAGCAGCGCGCGCGCCCGCGCCAGCTCCTGGCGCTGCGCCTCCGAGACTTCGGGGAAGTGGAGGTCGAGCTCTTCGAGCGTCTCCACGATGACGTCGGCGACGGCCAGGCGCGTGAACCACTTGTGGTCGGCCGGGATGACGAACCAGGGGGCCTCGTCGCTGGTCGTGGCCTCGATCATCTTCTCGTAGGCCTTCATGTATTCGTCCCAGTGCCGGCGCTCCTCCACGTCCGCGGCCGCGAACTTCCAGTTCTTCTCCGGCTGGTCCAGGCGGGCCAGGAAGCGCTCGCGCTGCTCCTCCTTGGAGACGTTCAGGAAGAACTTGCGGATGGCCGTCCCGTTACGCGAGAGGTAGCGCTCGAAGGCGCCGATGTCCTCGTACCGCTCCTTCCAGATGCGGTCGGTGACGAGGGCGGGCGGCAGCTTCTGCTTGGCGAGGATCTGGGGATGGACGCGCACGACCAGGACCTCCTCGTAGTACGACCGGTTGAACACTCCGATGCGGCCGCGCTCGGGCAGGCAGCGCGTGGTCCGCCAGAGGAAGTCGTGGTCCAGCTCCTCCGCGGAGGGCGCCTTGAACGAGTACACCTGGCAGCCCTGCGGGTTGACGCCGGACATGACGTGCTCGATCACGCTGTCCTTGCCCGCGGCGTCCATGGCCTGGAAGATCAGCAGCACCGCCCACTGGTCCTGGGCGTAGAGCTTCTCCTGGAGATCGCGGAGCTTCTCCAGCCCCGCCTCGAGGTGGCGCTTGCCGTCTTCCTTCGACTCGAAGCGGCCGGTGAAGCCGGGATCGTGGTCTTCGAGCCGGAACTTCTTGTCGGGTCGGGCGCGGAAGCGTTCTTCGGCCATGGCGACCTCCAGGGCGGGACCCTACCGAGGGCGAGCGGCCCCGTCAAACGCGAGGCGGCTCGGGGTCCACGTGCCGCGGGAACGACGAGGCCACGGCGATGTTCACGGCGGCGAGCACGAGAAGGACGACGAAGACGGGAAGGAGGGACGCCTCCAGCGCCGCCCCCAGGCCCTGCAGCGCTTCCGGCGAGACCGGCGCCGCCGAGCGGCCATGGGCGAGGAGCGCTCCCGCCGCCTCCGCCACCGGTCCGAGGCGCCGGGAAAGCCCCGCCGCCAGCAGCGCGCCCAGGGCGCCGACGCCGAGGGCGCCCCCCACCGCTCGGAAGAAGGGCACCAGGCTGGTGGCCACGCCGCGCTGATGCTCCTCCGCCGCGTGCTGGATGGCCAGCACCTGCGACATCGAAGAAGGGCCGAGGCCGGCTCCGATCAGGGCGCAGGTGGCGGTGATGGTACCGACGCGGGCGTGGAGGACCGCGCAGGCGATGAGCCCGGTACAGCCGAGGAGGATCAGGACGGATCCGAACTGGGCCGTGCGCCGGAAGCCGAAAGCGACCACGGAGCGCGCGGCCAGGGCGGCGGAGACGGCCCACATCAAGACGACCGGCGTGACCACGGCCCCCGCGGCCATGGCCGTGCCGCCGCGCGCGCCCTGCACGAAGAGGGGCACGAAGGTGTCCACGCCGAAGATCGTCGTGCCCAGGAGCGCACCGGAGACGTAGGGCGCGACCGTGCGCGCGTGGCGGAAGAGGTCGGGTGGAATCAGGGGATGCGCGCGCCGCGCCTGCTGGCGCGCGAAGACGGCGAGGAGGACCACCCCGGCGACGATTAGGGCCACGCGCAGCCCCGGGGAGAGGGCGGCGCCCCCAGCCTTCTGCAGCACGGAGAGGAGGAGGGCGGTGATCCCGCCGGCCAGGAGCAGGGCCCCGCCGACGTCGAGGGGATCGGGGCGCGTCGCGCGCGACTCGATCATCTTGGTCGCGACGAGCACGAAGGCGAGCACGCCCAGCGGGAGGTTGATGGAGAAGATGGACCGCCATCCGAAGGTGACGGTGAGGGCGGCCCCCAGCATGGGCCCGGCCAGGCTGGCCACGCCCCAGATGCCGCTGAACAGGCCCTGGATGCGCGCGCGCTCGCGCAGCGAGAAGACG
>DASTLK010000198.1:0-6118 GCA_035715025.1 Vicinamibacteria bacterium | reverse complement strand
CGCGTCGCGGGCGGCGATCTCGACATCTACCTGCCCGTGCGCGGCAACGACGAGATCGCCGACCTCACGCGCGCGTTCAACGACATGGCCCAGAACATCCGCGAGGGACGCCAGAGCCTGGAGTCCGCGCATGACGAGCTGGCCCACGTCAACGCGGGCCTGCGCGACGCGAACCGCGCGCTGGAGACGCTGGCCATCACCGACGGCCTCACCAGCCTCTTCAACCGCCGCCACTTCCAGGATTCTTTCGAGACTGAGGTCCGGCGCGCGGAGCAGCAAGGACGCGTGCTCTCGCTCCTGATCATCGACATCGATCACTTCAAGCAGTACAACGACCGCTTCGGCCACCCGGAAGGCGACGCCGCCCTGCGGCGGGTGGCGGCCCAGGTCACCAAGGGGATCCGCTCCAGCGACCTCGCCTTCCGCTACGGCGGCGAGGAGCTGGCCGTGCTGCTGCCCGCCTGCCCCCGGACCCAGGCCGCGGAAGTGGCGGAGAAGCTGCGCAACGCGATCCGCGCGAATACGCCGCGGTCCGGCCGGTTCGGCGGACCCTTGACCGTGTCCATCGGCGTGGCCACCTTCCCCGACGACGCCCGGGTGGCCAGCGCGCTGATGGAGCGCGCGGACGCGGCTCTCTACGCCGCCAAGGCCAAGGGCCGCGACCGCGTCGAGGTCAGCAGCGCCGCCCCCGCCGCCCAGCCGGAGACGGGCGCCGCGGGCTAGGGAATGTCTTACTAAAGAGCGTGTCCAGTCTCACCGGGACACGCTCTTTCGATAGACGACGATCTCCGGATCCACCTTGTCCAGGTTCGACCAGATGCGGTCGCGTCCGTCGCGGCGCAGCGCGGCCAGGTCCAGGAGGACGCGCGGGTCGGTGCGGTGCCGCAGCGCCATCTGGTATCCGAGCGAGCCGTCGTCGAGCGCCGAATAGAACGCGCGCTCCCCGGTTCCTTCGTCGGCCCGGCGCGCGTAGTCGGCGTTGACCACCACGACATCGGGTTGCACCTGGGCCAGGCGGCTGGCCGCGGGTCCCAGGCGCCGCCAATTCAGGCCGTCGAGGCGCGGCAGATACTCGAGGGGCCCCACGGCCGCGACCAGTGGGCCCGGCCCGACCTCGCGCCGGAGCCAGTCTTCGACGGCATAGCGCGAGTCCCGCGCCAGAAGGACATCCACCGACGCGGCGCGCACGAAGCCAAACGCGAGCACGGCGGCCGCGGCCGGGCGCCACAGCCACGAGCGCGCTCGCAGCGCACGCGCCAGGGCGAGCCCGCCGAACAGTGAGAGCACCAGGGCGACCGGCAGCAGGAAGCGGTCGTAGACGTAGAGCACGACCAGCAGGAAGAACAGGACGTACGAGAGCGCCGGCACCAGGGCGGCCAGGAGGGCGCGATGACGCGCGCGCTCGCGCCACGCGATGACGAGGCCGGCCAGCACGGCGAGAAGCGAAGGCCAACCCAGGACGACGACGAGGTGCCGCGCGGTCTGCGCGAGCAACTCGACGTGCCCGCCGATGCCCTGGTCGAACATGCGGAACGGGGTGCGGGCGGGACCGGCCACCTGTCGAACGTGGGCGAGGAATCCGGTGGGATTGACGAGGGCACCGCTCAGCACCGCGTAGGCGATGGCGCCGGCGGCCAGCATCGTCATCAAATGGCGGCCGGGCCATCTGCCGTCGGGGCCCCCCTCCCCGCGGCGCCGCCGGACGATCTCCCAGGCCAGCACGGGCACGGTGAGGACGTAGAGCGCGAAGGCCTGGTCCTTGGTGGCCACGGCCGCGGCCGCGCTGAGGGCGAAGAGCGTGAAGTCGCTCGTCCGCGCGCGGCGCAATGCGCGCAGGAAGAACAGGAGCGACAGCGCGAACCAGAGGAGGTAGGGGACGTCGAGGTTCGCCATCTTCGCGTAATAGACGAAGGGCACGCTCGAGAGAAGGAGCGCCGCCGCCAGCACACCCGCCAGCGCATCGCCCACCTCGCGCCCGCAGCGGTAGACCACGATCAGCAGGCCCATGGACATCACGAGGCTGAGCACGCGGCCCGCGGTCATGCGCGCGTCGTGCACGCGGGCGGCGTCCCAGCCCATGGCGCGGCCGGCGACGCGCACGGGCGCGCTCGCCACCGCGAGCAGCGCGAAATGAAGGGGCGGGTACTTCGAGTGCCATCCGTGCGCGAACCCCTGGGCCACCGCGCCGTCGACGTCCGCGGGCAGCACCTCGTCCGGCGCCCAGCCGAATTCGCTGGGCAGGCCCCAACGCAGGCCCCAGGCCCCGAGGACCACGGCCACCGCGAGCACCAGCCACAACGCGCGACGCGGCGTCATGGTCGTCTCAAGGGCCCGCCGCCGGCTCGAGCGCGAACACGCGGTCGCCGTCGTCGAAGGCGGCCACCTCGCGCAGCGCGCTCGCGAAGAGGGGCAGGTCGCGCTCGATGCGCGCCCACTTGTTCGGTCCGTACCCGCCGCGATGGAGGATCACGTAGCGCACGTCGTGACCGCGCAGGGCGGCCAGGGCGGGCGCGGACGGGAAGGTGCGGACGGCGTTGCGCAGGGCCACGTAGGGCGTGGGCTCGATCCCCGCGTACCCGTTGACCAGCGTCTTCCAGTGCCCGCGCGTGGACTGCACGAGGTAGATGCTTTCGTGATGGGCGGGATGCTCGAAGATGCCCCGGATGTCGAGCATGGGCAGCTCCGCGACGACCACCGCGCCGGGCTGCGCGGCCAGCCACGCGTAGACCGGTGGCGGCGGCGTCCTCGTGTCCACCACCTGCGCCCAGGCCGGCATCGGGATGGGCGCGATGAGCGTCTCCGCGATGGCCAGGGCGGCCACGGCTCCCATCACGACCGGACGCGGCCGCCACATGGTGAGGCTCTTCGCGGCCAGCATCGCGAGGGGCAGGACGAGGAAGATGCCGGCGCGGCTGGGGACGCGGATCATGCGGAACAGGGGAAGCTCGCGGGCGAGCGCGAACGGGCCCGGAAAGAGGTCGTGCCCCAGCACGCGGACCTCGGGGCCGAGAGCGACGGCCACCGTGGCCAGGGCCATGACGACGAGGGCCCAGGCCTCGCGGCTCGGCCGCCGACCGGACCGCCAGAGCACGATCCCGCCCCCCAGCGCGAGGAGGGGCAGCGCCAGGCCCGGGAACAGGTTGTTGGAGTACGTCGTGCGGAAGGACGCCGTCAGCTCGCCCCAGACGTGGTTCCAGGAACTCGTGGCCAGGAAGGACTCCAGCGCGGCCGAGAACTGCACGGTCTCCTCGGGCCCGCGCACGTAGCCCAGCGGCTCCAGCGCCGCGCGGTGGAGGAGATAAAGAGGAAGGAGGGCGAGGGCGGCCAGGCCCGTGGCGGCCACGGCCCAGGGCAGGCGGGACCAGCGGCCCCACAGCAGGGGCAGCAAGCTCAGCGGCAGCACGAGCAGGCCGATCACGCCGTGGTAGCCGCAGGCGTACGCCTCGAGGGCGAAGAGCGCGCCCGCGGCGAGCGCGTCGCGCGCGCGCCCGCTGCGGAAGAACCGGAAGGAGAAGAGGACCACCAGGGGCAGCCACTGCGTGCCCAGCGTGCTGAGGTGCGCGATCTGGTCGACGCGCACGGGTGAGAACGCGAAGGCGGCGCCGGCCAGCAAGGACGGGCCCTCGGACGCGCCCAGCGCGCGAGCCAGGAGGTAGGCGCTGAGCGCGCTGAGCGCGAACGTGAGGAGGCGGGCCACGTTGTAGAGGAGGACGGCGTCGTCGGTCAGGAGGGCGAGCGGGAGCACGAGCACGGAGGTCCCCAGCACCGGCTCGTCCATCCCGAGGGTGTAGCGCAAGGGGAAGAACATGTTGCCGTGGGGCAGGTGCGAAGGGCTGGTGAGCAGGGCATGGCGCTCCCAGCCGATGGCCCAGGCGAAGAACGCGGAGTCGCCCGCGTCCATCAGGTGGAGGCGAAAGGCCAGGGGATAGGTGAGGAGGACGGTGAGCGCGGCGTAGAGCGCGGCGGCGCGGAGCGGTCCCGCGCGCATTACTGCAGGAGCGAGGAGTGCACCCAGCCGCTGAGGCCCTGGTACGTCACCTTCACCCACTCGCCGCTCACCGCCTCACCCATGACCTGCGTGCCCTCGGGCAGGTGGCCGAGGACGGGGTCGGAGAGTGTCGGACCCTTGCGGACGCGGGCGGCCGTGCGCACCACGTAGCTCGAAAGCGAAGGGATGGGCGGCGACGGGACCGCCGTGGGGTCGTGGGCCTCATCCGCGCCCCCACCCTGCTTGACGCGCGCGACGAGGTCCTGCGCCTTGGAGGCGAAGAACAGCGCGGCCCCGAAGTTTCCGGCGCTGAGCTGCTCCTCGGCCTTGGCCAGCGATTCCTCGCTGCGCGCGAGCACCAAGGCCTTCGTCTTGTCCTCGGCCAGGCGGCCGGCCAGGATGCGGGCCTCGGCAATGGCGGCGGAGGCTTCCGCCTTGGTCTCGTTCCCCTTCAGCCGCGCCTTGGTCCGGATGAGCTCGGTCTCGGTGACCTCCAGGTCGCGGGTGAGGACGGCCACCCGGTCCTCGAGCCGATGCTGGTCCTCTTCCATCTTCTTGATGCGCGCGGTCAGGCGATCCACTTCGGCCGTGCTCGCCGCGACCTGGGCCGCCGCCTTGGTGGTGGTCTGCTCCGTCTGGCGCACGGCGCGCGACAACGCCGTCGCGCAATGCGCCTCCACGATGGCGAGATCGGCGGCCCGCTGCGCGGCGCGGCGGTCCCGCCTTCCGTTGCGGCCGGCCTCCAGCGCCTCCGCCTCCTGGAGGTGCTTCTCGGCGCGGGCGAACGCTTCCGCGGAACGCGTGGGTGCTCCGGCCGAGCGCGCCTCCGCCAGGGCCGTCCGGGCCGGATCGAGGTCGAACTTCACGCCGCCGGTCGCGCAGGAGGCCAGCGGCCATGCCAGCGCCAGCGTGGCCAGGACTCCGGGAACGGGAGACCGCCTCATCGGCGCGAAGTCTAGCAGGTTCCCAGCCGATATAAGATCGCAGCGAGTGCACGCATGACCCTCATCTCCATCTCCGGCGCCTGCAGCCGATCGGGCAAGACCGCGGCCGCGGTCTCGCTCCTGCGCGCCCTGCCCGCCGGCCACGCGGCGGCGGTCAAGTTCACGACCACGGAGGACGTGTTCGAGCGCTGTCCGCGCGGCACGACCTGCATCGTCTGCGACATCGACGTGCCGTTCCGGATCGTCGACGATCCCGCCGTCCTGGACGAGGCCGCCACCGACACCGCACGCCTGCGCGCCGCGGGAGCCGCTTGCGTCGTATGGGTCATCGCGCGGGAATCGGCGGTCGTGCCGGCGTGGGCGGCCGTGCAACCCCGCCTGGGCGGAGCGGACGTGATCGTCATGGAGGGATCGACGATCACGGCCGTGGCCCGTCCCCATCGTCAGGTCTTCGTCGCCCATCCCTGGCTCTCGCCCGAGCGCTGGAAGCCGACCTCCGCCGCCTGCATCGCCCAGGCGGACGTGGTCGTGGTCAACCGGCCACGATCCGAGGCGCGTCCTCCCTCAGCGGAGGTGATGGATGCCCTGCGGCGCTACCGCGGCTCGTCGCACCTGACGATCGCGGACGTCACGCGGCCTCCGACCGAATGGGCGCCGGAGTTGATGCGGGACCTCGCGCCGGTGCGCGCATGAAGGTCTCGCTGGCCCACAGCCCCGACAGCGACGACGCGTTCATGTTCTACGGCCTCGCCTCCGGCCACGTGCCCACCGGTGGCCTCGAGATCACGCACGTCCTGAAGGACATCCAGACCCTCAACGAGGAGGCGCGGGTGGGCGTGCACGAAGTCACCGCGATCTCCTTCCACGCCTGGCCGCACGTGGCCGACCACTACGCGCTCATGCCGTGCGGCGGCAGCATCGGCGACGGCTATGGCCCGCTCCTGGTCGCGCGCGAGGCGCTGGTGCCCTCCGAGATCGGGCGCCGCCTGGTGGCGGTGCCGGGTCTCCTGACCACGGCCTACCTGGCCCTGCGCCTGTTCGCGCCGGAAGCGGAGACGCGCGTGGTGCCCTTCGACCGCATCCTCGAGGAGGTGCACGAGGGCCGCGCGGACGTGGGCCTGATCATCCACGAGGGGCAGCTCACCTTCGGGGGCCACGGCCTGCACAAGGTCCTGGATCTCGGCGC
>DASTLK010000197.1:0-1525 GCA_035715025.1 Vicinamibacteria bacterium | reverse complement strand
CCGGACCGCGTCGTAGGTGAGGTAGCCCACCGCGCCGCCGGTGAACCGCGGCAGCCCGGGCACCTCGGCGGCCGGCCGCCCCAGGCGCGCGCGCAGCGCAGGCAGGAGGCCCTGCGGCTCGCGGCGCGTCCCTTCGGCGTCCTGGACGACGACGCCGTCGCCGCGCACCTCCAGGGTCGCCGCCGGATCGCGGCCGAGGAACGAGTAGCGGGCCAGGCGCTCGCCGCCCACGACGCTCTCGAGCAGGAAGGCCCGCTCGGAGCGCGCGGCCAACGAGAGGAACGCGCTGACCGGTGTCTTGAGGTCTCCCGGGATCTCGCGAAAGACGGGGACGAGGGCGCCTTCCGCGGACAGCCGCTGGTAGTCGTCGTAGCTGAGCTCGTTGTCCGTCATCGACCCCCCACCCTAACCCTCCCCACGTAGGGGGAGGGGAACGCCGTTCCGCGAGTGGCTCCGCGTCTCATCGACCAACCACCCGATCCCTCCCACTCATTTTGCTTTCCGACGTTCTCGGAGGACGTCCATCACTCGCACGAGAGGCAGGCCGCGCTGCTGGAGCGCCACCAGCACGTGGTAGAGGAGGTCCGCCGTCTCCTCGGCCAGCCGATCGTCGCTCTCGCCCTTCGCGGCCAGGACCACCTCGGTGGCCTCTTCGCCGATCTTCTTGAGGACCTGGTCCGGGCCCTTGGCCAGCAGCCGGGCCGTATAGGAGTCCGCGGGCGCTGCGGTGGCGCGGTCCGCCACCACTCGGGCCAGCTCCTCCAGCATGCCGGCGGCGGTGGCCGAGGCGTCGCCGAAGCAGGTGCGCGACCCCGTGTGGCACGCGGGCCCCTTGGGCTCGACCAGGTAGAGGAGCGCGTCCCGGTCGCAGTCCGTGAGAACCTCCACGACTCGAAGGACGTGACCCGAGGTTTCGCCCTTCTTCCAGAGGGCCTCGCGCCTCCGGCTCCAGAAGTGGGCGAAGCCCGTCTCGGCGGTCCTCACGAGGGCTTCGGCGTTGGCATACGCCACCATCAGCACGTCGCCGCTCGCGCGGTCCTGGGCGACCACCGGAATGAGGCCGGCCGCATCGAAGACGAGGCCGTCGGGGATCGCCGCGCTCACGCCGCCTCCTCCGGAGGACGCACTTCTATCCCCGCGCGCCGCAGCTCCGCCTTGGCCTCCGGGATGCGGATCTCGCCGAAGTGGAAGATGGAGGCGGCGAGGGCAGCGCTGGCCCCCCCGTCGGTCAGGACCTCCGACATGTGGGCGACGCTCCCGCAGCCGCCCGAGGCCACGACCGGGATCGTCAGCGCCTCGGCCACCGCGTGGGTGAGGGGGACGTCGAAGCCGTCCTTCGTGCCGTCCCTGTCCATGCTCGTGAGGAGCACCTCACCCGCGCCGCGTTCCATACCCTCGCGGGCCCAGGCCACCGCGTCCCTGCCGGTGGGCGTCCGGCCGCCGTGGACGTAGACCTCCCACCGCCCGCCGCCCCGCGCGCGGGCGTCCACCGCCAGCACGACGGCCTGGGCGCCGAAGCGGCGGG
>DASTLK010000196.1:0-3716 GCA_035715025.1 Vicinamibacteria bacterium | reverse complement strand
CTCGAAGCGTTCCAGGTGAGGCTCGACGAAGCCAAGAAGCTCGGGCGCGCGGCCTACGATCAGCTCTTCGACGCCGCCCCCGCCGGGGTCGCCCTCCACGAGATCGACGCGCGGGGGCACGTCTCGCGGGTCAATGCGCGCGAGCTCGAGATCCTCGGCCGCCGCCTGGACGAGCTGATCGGCAAGCCGGTCTGGCAGTTCTCGGTCATGAAGGAGGCTTCGGAGCGCGCGGTGGATAAGAAGCTCGCCGGGGGCGGACTGCGGCCGTTCGTGCGCACGTTGACCCGGGCCGACCAGGTCGCGATCACGGCCGCCTTCGTGGAGCGCTACCTCCGCAACGCCCGCGACGAGATCGTGGGCATTCGAACCACTTTCATGCCGATCACGGGGACCTGATGCCCATCGACCTGATCGTCAACGGCACGCGGCGCCGCCTCGAGGCCGACCCGCAGAGGTCGCTCCTGACCGTGCTGCGCGAGGACCTCGAACTCACCGGGGCCAAGTACGGATGCGGCGAGGGTCAATGCGGCGCCTGCACGGTGCTCATCGAAGGACAGGCCACGCGCTCCTGCCTGACCAAGCTCGGCGCCCTCGCCGGCAAGTCCGTCACCACCATCGAGGGACTGGAGACGAGCGGCCAGCTCCATCCGCTCCAGCAGGCATTCCTCGACGCGGGCGCGATGCAATGCGGGTACTGCACGGCGGGGATGATCGTGGCCGGCGCCTCGCTGTTGCGCCGGAACCCCGATCCCGAGGAGCCCGAGATCCGCAAGGCTCTCGAAGGCAACGTCTGCCGGTGCGGCACCTACGCGCGGATCGTGGCCGCGGTCCGGGCGGCGGCGGGCATGGGAGCGAGGACCACACGTGGCTGACCGCGACCACGCGCCCGATCTCATCGAGGCCGAGCGCTACGAGCTCTTCGCCGGCCCCGCCTATCGGTTCGAGGTCCACCGCCGCGACTTCTTCAAGGTGCTGGGGGCGGGGCTCGTGGTCGCGTTCGCCCTGCCTCCCGCGCTGGCCCAGGAGTCGGGCGGGGCGCGCCGCGGGGGCGAGGCCCTGCCCGGCGACGTCTCGGCCTGGCTCCACATCGGCGAGGACGGGCACGTCGCCGTCTACACGGGCAAGGCGGAAGTCGGCCAGAACATCCGCACGTCGCTCTCGCAGGTCGTGGCCGAGGAGCTCCGCGTCCCGATCGGGTCGATCACGCTGGTCATGGCCGACACGGCGGTCACTCCGTTCGACATGGGCACGTTCGGCAGCCGCACCACGCCCATCATGGCCGCGCAGCTGCGCAAGGTGGCCGCGGCCGCGCGCGAGCTGCTGAAAGACCTCGCCGCCCAGCGATGGAGCGTCGACCGCGGCGCGCTCGTGGCCCGGGCTGCGGCCGTCGCCCATCCGCCCAGCGGCCGCAGCGCGGGCTACGGCGAGCTGAGCAAGGGTCAGACGCTCGTGAAGGCGATCGGGGACGACGTCCCCACCACGCCCGCCGACCGCTGGACGGTCGCCGGCCAGTCCGTTCCGAAGGTCGACGGCCGTGACGTCGTGACGGGGAGGCACCAGTACACGTCGGACATGAATCGTCCCGGGATGGTCTACGGCCGCGTGCTGCGGGCTCCCAGCGTCGGGGCTGCCCTCGTGTCCGTGGACACGAGGGCCGCGGCCGCGCTGCCCGGCGTCATTGCCGTCCGCGACGGCGACTTCGTGGGCGTGGCCGCCCCCAACAGCCACGCCGCGGCCGAGGCCATCGGCGCCGTCCACGCGGAGTGGAAGCCCACTCCCCAGCCGTCGGGCGCGGAGTTGTTCGAGTACCTCCGGAAGAATCCCACCGATCCGCAGGGCGAAAGCGCGCGCTCGGGCTACACCGCGGGCTCCGTGGAGTCGGGACGCGCCGCGGCCGCCACCCGCCTCGACGCGACCTACACCGTGGCCTACATCGCGCACGTGCCCCTCGAGCCGCGGGCGGCGGTGGCGGAGTGGCAGGACGGCGCGCTCACCGTGTGGACGGGGACGCAGCGCCCGTTCGGAGTGCGCACCGAGCTGGCCGAGGCTTTCCGCGTCCCGGAAGAGAAGGTCCGCGTCGTCGTCCCCGATACGGGCTCCGGGTACGGCGGCAAGCACACGGGCGAGGCCGCCATCGAGGCGGCCCGGCTGGCCAAGGCGGCGGGGCGGCCGGTCAAGGTGGTCTGGACACGCGAGGAGGAATTCACCTGGGCCTACTTCCGGCCCGCGGGCGTCATCGACGTGAAGAGCGGTGTGGGCGCGGACGGAAAGCTCACGGCCTGGGAGTTCCACAACTACAACTCCGGCGCCTCCGGGATCCGCACGCCCTACGACGTCCCCCACCAGAAGATCGAGTTCCACGCCACGCGCTACCCGCTGCGCCAGGGCTCGTACCGGGGCCTCGCCGCCACCGCGAATCACTTCGCCCGCGAGAGCCACATGGACGAGCTGGCGCACGCGCTGGGCCAGGACCCGCTCGAGTTCCGGCTGAAGAACCTGAGCGATGCCCGCCTGCGCGCGGTCCTGCAGGCCGCGGCCGAGAAGTTCGGCTGGGGAAAGACCAAGGCCGCGCCCGAGCGCGGCTTCGGCCTCGCCTGCGGCGTGGAGAAGGGCGGCTACGTCGCCACCTGCGCGGAGATCGCGGTGGCGCGGCCGAGCGGCGAGGTGAGGGTCGCGCGCGCGGTCACGGCCTTCGAATGCGGCGCCATCGTGAATCCCGACCACCTGCGCAACCAGGTGGAAGGCTCGGTGGTGATGGGCCTGGGCGGGGCGCTGTTCGAGGCCGTGCAGTTCGACGCGGGCGAGGTCGTGAACCCGAAGCTCTCCCTCTACCGCGTGCCGCGCTTCTCCGACGCGCCCGTTCTGGAGACGGTGCTGCTGGACCGCAAGGATCTGCCCTCCGCGGGGGCCGGGGAGACCCCGATCGTCGCCCTGGCCCCGGCCGTCGCGGGCGCACTCTTCTCGGCCACCGGAACGCGGCGGCGCAGCCTTCCCCTGGCCCCGAAAGGGATCAGCGCGTAGGGGCGGCCACCTCGGCGTCGGCGGCCCGGCGCGGGAGCATCGCCACCGCCACCGCGCCCGCGGCGGCCAGGGCCACGAGCAGGAGGAAGCCGCCCGCGTAGCTGCCCGTGCGATCCCGGACGGTGGCCACCGCCATCGGCACCACCGCCTCCGCCACCCCGTCTGCGGTCAGCACGATCCCCATGACGCGGCCGAGCATGCGCAAGCCGAACAGCTCCGCGGCCATGAGGGGGATGACCATGTAGTCCCCGCCCAGGCCGATGCCGAAGAGCAGGGCGCCGATCTTGATCAGCGGGAGGCTGGGCGCGAACACCATGGCCGGGATGGTGGCGGCCACGATCGTGTAGACGAGCAGCATGACGTGCTTCTTGAACCAGCGGTCCGCGAGCCAGCCCATGAGGAGGCGGCCGCCGATGCTGCCCACGAGGATCAGCGACAGCACGCCCGCGATCTCGCCCTGGGGCAGCTTGCGGTCGAGGCTCAGGTAGAGCTTCAGGTTCTGCATCGTCCCGCCCACGGCCCCGATGGAGGCCATGCTCCCCGCGGCCAGGAGGTAGAAGGTCGGGCGGCGCAGGATGGCGGCCACCGACGGCGCGGGGTCCGCGGCGCCGGGAGCGGCGAGACGCGGCGGCTCGCGCACGATCAGCGCGCCGGGCAGGGCCACCACGATCATGAGCAGGCCGAGGGCCTTCAGG
>DASTLK010000195.1:0-6186 GCA_035715025.1 Vicinamibacteria bacterium | reverse complement strand
CCCTCGGCGACTCCGACCTCGCCGCGGATGCGGAGGTTGTTGCCGTCGAGCCCGCGGCGGCCGAAGCGCTTGAAGTAGTAGTCGTAGGTGTAACCGGAGTAGGTGTGGGCATCCACCGCGGGGCCGTCCGTCCAATCGTTGTCCGCATCCGCGGCGAGGTCGGAGTCGCCGAGGGTGACGACGCCGTTGAAGAAGAGGATCAGCCGGTCGAAGCTGCCCTTGAAGTCGAAGGTCTCCAGGCGCGGCGGACGGAGCAGGTCGTCGCCGAGGAACTGTCCGCCCGCGGCGCGCACGCTCATCTTCTTGTCGTCGCCCAGGACCCCGCGGCCGTGGCCGACGGCGGACTGGGTCTGGACCTCGGAGCGCGCCTCCACCACCGCGCCCGTGTGCGCGTCGATGGAGTACACGATGCGATCGGCTTCGGTGAACACGGGCAGCGTGTAGACGAGCGCGAACCCGCCGCCGGCCTGCGGCAGGATCACGAGGTCGGGCCGGTGGCCCAGGGGCTGTCCGGACAGCCGCGAGATGATCTCGACCGCGTGATCGGCCCCGAAGGCGGGGACGGCGTCGATGTCGATGCCGTCGTAGAGGGTTCCGAACACGGACACGACGTCCGCGCCGGACACCTGGGCCACGAGATCGCCACCCTCGACGGGCACGCCCTGGTAGAGCTGCGCGTAGCGCGCATGCTGGCGGTCCGGCATCAGGGTGTCGTCGCGCACCGAGCGCAGGACGAGTCCTCCCGCGCGGACCAACCCCTCGATGCGTGCCTCCCAGGCCCGCGTCTCCGTCGCCCCCGCGGCGGCCACGCGCTGCGGCTCGGCGGCATGGGCGGGCCCGGGCCTGGAGAGGGCGAGCGCGGCGAGAGCCAGCACGGACGGCAGCAGCGGACGCGACATCGGACCTCCGGATGGGGTAGGGGCGGCTCGAGAGCGCCCGACTATAGCGCTGCGTCGCACGCGCGGCCAGCGAGGCGCCGGCCCTGTGGACTTGCGCGCCGCCGGGGCGCCTCCTAGAATATTTTTTTCTGGGCTTCATCGACTTTGCGCATGGGTCGCGCGCGTAGGGGAACCGGATGACTCCAGCGGAGAGATGGGTCGACGAGGTGGCGCGGACCACGCGGCCGGAGCGCGTGGTCTGGTGCGACGGCTCGGACGCCGAGAACGACCGCCTCGTCGCCGGGATGCTCGCGGACGGGACCCTGATCGCTCTCGATCCCAAGGCCGCCCCCGGCAGCACCCTGCACCGCAGCCACCCCTCCGACGTCGCCCGTACCGAGCACCTGACGTTCATCTCCAGCCGCCGCGAGGCGGACGCCGGCCCCACCAATCACTGGATGGCGCCCGACCAGGCGCGGGCGAAGGTGGGCCCGCTGTTCCAGGGCGCCATGAGGGGCCGGACGATGTACGTCGTGCCCTACGTGATGGGGCCGCTGGGATCGCCGTTCAGCAAGGTCGGAATCGAGGTCACGGACAGCCCGTACGTGGTCGTCAACATGCGGATCATGACGCGCATGGGCGCGGCCGCGCTGGCCCAGCTCGGCGCCGGCGAGGAGTTCGTGCCCGGCCTCCATTCGCTGGGCGACCTCAGTCCCGAGCGCCGGTTCATCGTGCACTATCCCGAGGAGCGCCTCATCTGGAGCGTCGGCTCGGGCTACGGCGGCAACGCGCTGCTGGGCAAGAAGTGCTTCGCCTTGCGCATTGCCAGCACCATGGCACGCGACCAGGGCTGGATGGCCGAGCACATGCTCATCCTCGAGCTGGAGATGCCGGGCGAGGAGCGGCACTACATCGCGGCCGCCTTCCCCTCCGCCTGCGGCAAGACCAACCTCGCCATGCTCGTCTCTCCGCTCGAGCACCTCGGCTACCGGGTGCGTACCATCGGCGACGACATCGCGTGGCTGCGCCCGGGCCCCGACGGCCGCCTGTGGGCGGTCAACCCCGAAGCCGGATTCTTCGGCGTGGTGCCGGGCACGGGCCCGGAGACGAATCCGGCGGCCATGGCCACCATCTCGCACGACACCATCTTCACCAACGTCGCGGTCACGCCCGACGGCGTGCCCTGGTGGGAAGGCAAGGACAAGACGCCGCCCGCGCGCCTCATCGACTGGCAGGGCCGGCCCTGGGACCGCACGGGCAAGGCCGCCCATCCCAACTCGCGGTTCACCGCGGCCGCGCGGCAGTGCCCGACCATCTCGCCGCGCTGGGAAGACCCGCAGGGCGTCCCGCTCTCCGCGATCATCTTCGGTGGCCGTCGCGCGCGCGTGGCCCCGCTCGTGTTCCAGGCCCGCGACTGGGAGCACGGCGTGTTCATCGGCGCCACCATGGCGTCGGAGACGACGGCCGCCGCCACCGGCCAGGTCGGCGTGGTGCGCCGCGATCCCATGGCCATGCTTCCGTTCTGCGGCTACAACATGGCCGACTACTTCCAGCACTGGCTCGACATGCGCGGCAAGCTGACCCGTCCCCCCGCGGTCTTCCACGTGAACTGGTTCCGCACCGGCCCGGACGGACGCTTCCTCTGGCCGGGGTTCGGCCAGAACCTGCGCGTGCTGCTGTGGATGATCGACCGCGTGAAGGGCAAGGGCGCGGCCGTGGAGACGCCGATCGGGCTGGTGCCCGGCGCGGGCGGCATCGATTTCGGCGGGCTGGGGCTGGGCCCGGCGGAGCAGGACGCGCTCCTCCGCGTCGAGCGCGACGAGTGGGCGGCCGAGATCCCGGAGATCCGCGCGTTCTTCGAGCGCTTCGGCGACCGCATCCCCGAGCCCCTGGTGCGCTCGCTCGACAGCCTCGCCCAGCAGCTCGCGACGACGACGGTCTGATCCTAGGGCAGGCCTCCGTTGCTGACGAAGGCGAGCATCCGTCCATCCGGCGACCACGACGGGACGTTGATCGTGCCCTGCCCGCCGTAGATGTAGGCGATCACGCGCGGGAAGCCGCTGCCCGCGGGCAGGAGCCGCAGGTACACCCGCTTGTAGTACGGATGGTCCGAGGGGCTCACGTCCTTGGCGAAGCTCAGGAACGCGATCCACTGGCCGTCGGGCGAGACGTGGGGGAACCAGTTGTTGTATTCGTCGTTCGTGATGGGCCGGGGATCCGTGCCGTCCGCCTGCATGCGCCAGATCTGCATGGTCCCGCTGCGCACCGAGTTGAAGTAGACGTACCGCCCGTCCGGCGAGTACTCGGGCCCGTCGTCGAGGCCTTTTGACCGGGTGAGGTTCACCTCGGGGCCGCTCCCGTCGGAGGGGACGCGGTAGATGTCGAACTCGTTGTCGCGTCCGCCCGTGTAGACGAGGAACTTCCCGTCCGGCGACCAGCCGTGCATGTAGGACGGGGCGAGCGTCGTGATCCGCTTCGGGGTTCCCCCCGTCACGGGCACGGTGTATACGGTCGACTTGTTGTCGCCCTGGCTCTGGTCGCTGATGGCGAGCATCGTCCCGTCGCGAGACAGCACGTGGTCGTTGTTGTTGCGGTTCGCGAAGGCGGTGTCGATCAGCACCGGCTGCCGCGTGGCCAGATCGAAGCGGAAGAGGCGGCCTCGCCCCTCCACGCGGCCGCTGGTGTTGTAGAGGAGCGCGCGGCCGTCCTTCGTCCAATTGGGAGCTTCGAAGGGATCGGCGGCGCTGTATGCGACCTGGCGGTGGCCGCTGGCCAGGTCCAGGATCTCGAGCTGGCTGCCCAGGTAGTCGCGGTAGGGAACGAAGCCGTCCTTCGCCGGACGGATGATCCGCACGTCACGGAAGACCGCCTTCTCCACGACGTCGGGATCGTGAGAGCAGAGGAAGAGGCCGGCGTAGACCTCGTCGCCGAGCGCGAGGTCCGGGAGCGTGCTCACCGTGAAGGGCTCGCCGAAGCGCGCGGCCGAGAAGGTGTAGGCGTTTCCCTTCCGCTCGAGCTGGACGACGTCCGCTCCTTCGATGGCGGACTTCATTTCCTCCGTGGCCGCCCCCTTGGTACGCCGATACTGGAGCGACGTGAGCCCGTCGCCGTGCACCGCCGCATCCGCGTAGGGCGAGTCCGCATCGAGAGTGCTGCGCACGATCCAGCCCAGCTTGCGGTGCCGGTCCACGCCCGTCCCGATCAGCTCGACCCGCGCCTGCAGGATGAAGTCGCCCGTCATCCGCTTCCAGGCGAAGTGGAACTCGTCGCGCGCGGCCCACATGTTCAGGCCCGCGGACGTGAGCGTGTACTCCTGGGAGACCGCGTTGTAGGCGGCGGAGCCGGAGAGGCGCGGCGACCCGATGTCGCCGTGGCCGTCGAACTGGCCCACCGGGCTGTCCGCGGCCGCGGCGGCCGACAGGGCCGCGGCCAGCGCGGCCATGGCCAGGAACCCCGTCATCTTCAAGTGCACTGTGGCCTCCCTGCGAGTGTGAGCGGCGTCGCCCTCGGCCGGGGAAGGTAGCACGGCGGACCTTTCCTGCCCTCCGTCTACGTCACCATCGGGAGATGAAGAGGGAAACCGCTTTCATCGCCGCCGTCGCGGTCGCGCTGGCCTTGCCCGGCTGCGAGTACTTCGACAAGGGCCCGACCACGCCGGCGGCCAGCCCCAGCCCGGGCACGGCCGCCCTCTCGATCGCCGTGGCTCCCGACCCCCTGAAGATCCTCTGGGTGTGCCCGATCGCGGATACCTACTGCTTCGGCTCGCTCGACTCGACGGTGACGGTCACGGAGACGGCCGGAGTGGGCGGACGCGTGGACAACGTCGACTTCACCGTGCGCGACGCCCTGCTCGGGATCGAGCTGACCACGCTGCATCTTTCGTCCGATGACATCAAGGCGAAGGCGGGGACGAACCGCATCGAGGCCATGGGCAAGCTGGCCGTGCGCCCCATCGTCGAGGGCTATCCGGTCAAGAAGGACATCCCACGTCCTTCGCTCAACATCGACATCTCGGTGCAGATGACGGACGACAAGAACAACATCGTCAAGCAGACGAAGAGAGTCCCCGTAGCCTAGCTGGAATCGCCAAACGGACGGAGACGGGCACGGAGACGGGACCGGCCGAGCCCGTCTCCGTGCCCGAGCCCGTCTCCGTCCGTTCTGCGATTTCCGGCTTACGCTGCTGTGGCCTCGTACCCCGCCGAGACCTCGTCGAGGTCCCGCGCCATGTCTTCAACCGACTGGTATCGCTGCGCCGGTTCCTTCTGCAGGCCGCGCAGGATGACCTCTTCCAGCGCGACCGGGATGTGGTCGTTCACCGTCCGCGGCGGTGGGGGGGGATTGCGGATGTGCGCGAGCACGATCTGCATGACCGTGTCGCCGTTGAAGGGGAGCCGGCCCGTGAAGACCTCGTAGAGGACGACGGCCAGCGAGTAGATGTCGGACCGGAAGTCCGCGGGCATGCCCTGCGCCTGCTCCGGGGGGATGTAGTCGGGCGTCCCCATCACCGTCCCCGCCGTGGTCAGGCCGGAGGCGCCGGGCGCGGTGCCCGCCTTCACTTCCGAGACGCGCGCGATCCCGAAGTCCATGATCTTGAGGTCGCCCGTCTCGGGCAGGATCAGCATGTTCTGGGGCTTGATGTCGCGATGCACGACGCCCTGGGCGTGCGCGGCCTCGAGCCCCTGGCACATCTGCTTCGCGATGCGCAGGCCGACGCCGATGGGCAGCGCGCCCTTGCTCCTGATGAGGTCCTTGAGGGTGACGCCCTCGAGGTACTCCATCGAGATGTAGGGCGTGCCCGCCGCTTCGCCGAAATCGTGGGTGCGCAGGACGTTCCGGTGGGTGATGCGCCGCGCGAGCTTGATCTCCTGCTTGAAGCGGTCGAGGAGGGTGGGGTCTTCCTTCATCACGTCCGGGCGCAGCACCTTCAGCGCCACGTCTTCGTCGAGCTGCTGGTCGCGCGCCAGGTAGACGACGCCCATGCCGCCCTTGCCCAGCGTGGACAGGAGCTCGTAGCGGGAGGCGAAGAGATCGCCGCGGCGCATGGCGACTCCGGGTGAGACCGCGGCCAGGGCGGTCGTCTCCGCCATCGTGAAGCTCGTTCCCGTCGCCTCCTGCGTCACCCCCGCCGCCTTCTTCGCGACCGTCTCCTCGCGGAGGAAGTCGATGAGCTGCTCCTTCTCGCGCAGGTCCGCGAGCAGGCGGCTGAAGGTCCGGGCCAGGGTCCCGATCTCGTCTCCGCTGTCGACGTCGACCTTGCCGGAGTACGAACCGTTGCGGGCGCGCTCGACGAGGTCGGCCAGCCGCC
>DASTLK010000194.1:0-6006 GCA_035715025.1 Vicinamibacteria bacterium | reverse complement strand
ACGAGGCCGCTGGGCAGGCCGACGGCCAGCAGCGCCTCGCCGCTCCCGCCCGGCCGCGCCCCGACCGAAGAGACGAGCACGATCCCCGTCTCCGGATCCTGCACGTTCACGTAAACGCTCTCGCGGGCCAGCGGGTGGGCTTCGAGCGCATGGAACGCTTCGTCCAGCGGGGAGGCCGCCGGCAGCACGTCGATCTCAGCGGGCTCGGAGGGGGCGGCGCCGCCGCTCGCGTCGGAGAGGGGGCGGACCACGCCCGCGCTGCCGTCGACGAGGACGCGCTGACCCGTGCGCAGGCGTCGCGTCGCGTCGTGGATGTCGACCACGCAGGGGAGGCCGAGCTCGCGTGCGACCACTGCGCCGTGAGACAGGAGGCCGCCGATCTCCGCCACCGCCCCCGCGGCCGATGCGAGCAACGGGCCGAGGGCGGCGTCGAGCACGGGCGTGACCAGCACCTCGCCCGCCTCGAGGATCAGGGGCTCGCCGGCCGCGATCACCCGCGCGCGCCCTACGCCGGTGCCGGGACTCACGCCCGTGCCCTGCCAGCTCGGTTCCGCATCCGCCGCGTGAGTGCCCGCACGGAGGTCGACCATTCGCGGCGCGGGGACGTGCGCCGCCGCTTCGAAGCGACGACGGCGCCGGCGCAGCGCGGCGGCGGACGGCGAGGCTCCCGAGAGCGCCTCCCGCAGCTCGGAAACGGCGAGGAAGAAGACGTCGTCGGCCGCGGCCAGGCGTCCTTCCGCCACGAGTCGTGCGCCGGCCAGGCGGGCCAGGCGCCGCCCCGCGTCGACGAGCTCCACCGCCATCGATTTGGTCTGCTCGCGGGCGCGCACGCCGTCCCGCGCGCCCGCCAGCGCGCGGCGGAGCATCGCACGCCGCAAGGCCCCCAGCCTCGAAAGGATCGCCTGCTCCTCCGCCTCTCGCTGCTCGGCGGCGGCCGCCTGTGTGAATCCCGCCGGGCGCGCACCCGCGGCCAGCGTCGCCAGCGCCTGCAGGACGGGCGTGGGGTCCTCGCGCCAGGTGCGCGTCCGGAGCTCGCCTTCGGACAGGGCGCGGTGGCCGAAGCGGTCCAGGAACGAGCGGAGGCGGCCGGCCAGCTCGGGGGGAGCGTCGCCGCGGGCCAGCGCCGCCACGGCATCGGGCGCGGCCACGAAGTCGCGCCACTGCGGGTGGCCGCGCACGGCCGCCGCGAGAGTGTCCAGGGCTTGTGCGGGCGCCGCGCTCTCGACGCCGTCGAGGCCGCCGAGGAGGCGATTGAGGCGCGCGCGCGCGTCGCCAGGCAGCCAGCGGCCCAGGAGACGCTCGAGGATGGTCAGGCGGACCGCACTCGCCCCCGATACGGCGACGTGCGTCGTGGCCACGCCTCGACCGAGGGCCAGGAAGTCGCCCAGGACCGCGCCCAGATCGGCCGCGCCGCGCTCGGCGGCCGCGGTGCGAGCGTGCAGCACGCGCACGTCCTCTTTCGCGAGCGTGATGCGGGAGGGCAATCGCACGCCGAGCTCCGCCAGACGCGGCAGCAGGGCGACCAGGCGGGGCACGTCGCGCACGCGCAAGCGCGGCCGCGTGGGCGGGGGCGGGGCGGTGCCGCTGGAGCCGAGCACCAGGCGCTCCGCGTCCGCCATGCTCGCGCCCGGCAGGCGCGCGGCGACGGCGAGGCTGCGGGTCAGGTTCAGGTAGAGCCGCTCGTGATGGAGCACGAGGAAGGGCGGACCGCCGGCCTGGCCGACACCGGCCATCCGCGTGACTTCCTCGAACGCATGCTCGAGGACCACGACCACCATCGACGCCGTGAGCGGAGTGACGGGATCGGGCAGCACCTCGCCGACGTTCGCCCGCGTGAGCCGCTCGACGCGGGGGTCGAGCACGGTCTCGCTGTCGACGGTGATGGGCCGCGACTGCAACAGGACGGGGCCGTCCGCGCCGATGGCCCATTCGACGTCCTGCGCATCGCCGAAGAGCGCCTCCGCCCGCCGGGCCAGATCCACCACGGCCCGCAGCTCGCTGTCGTCGAGCGCGCCGCCGTTGCCGCCGGTCGCCGACCGCCGCGCGCCGGTGGCGCGGTCCAGGACTTCGCGCCGCGGTCGGACGAGGCCGGAGACGAGAGCCTCGCCCCGACCGGCGTGCGACTCCACGACGAGCACGGACGGGTCGCGCGGATCGCGCGTGAACACGACCCCCGCCTGGCGCGGCTCGACGAACTGCTGGACGAGGACGGGGATGATCGTCGCCGCGGCGGGGGCACCCAGGAGGGCGGCGTAACCCCCGGCGGTCGCGCTTCGGCAGCGACGCACGGCCTCGGCGACCTGCGCGGCGCCGCGCACGTCGAGCTCGGTACGGAACTGCCCGGCGAAGCTCGCCTCCGCGGAATCCTCGGCCGCGGCCGAGGAGCGCACCGCGACCGCGCCCAGACGCCGGCAGGCCTCTTCGAGGGCGTCCGCGTCGGGCTCCGGCCCGTCCCCGGGCACCACGAACCCGTCCGGCACGGGCAAGCCGGCGCGGCGCATGCGCGCGAGCGCCCACGCCTTGCCGCCCGCGCGCTCGCGATCGGCGGCATCGAGCGCGTCGAGCCAGAGGAGAGGCCTCACCACGGGCGGGTGAGCAGCTCCCAGAGAACGAGCACGGTCACGAAGGCCAGCGTGAGGTGGGCCGCGTGCGGCTGGCGCATCTTGAACCGGTGCCAGGTCCAGGCCGCGCCATAGAGCACGGGAAGCATCGCCACGAGCACGGCCAAAGCGCCCCCGAAGCCCAGGCTCCCTGCGTAGCCGGACAGCGGCGACTGGCCGAGCACGCCTCCGAACAGGAGGACGAGGTGCAGCACGTAGACGACCAGCGTCTCGTGCCCGAGCAGTCCCAGCACGCGCGTGCCGGCCATCTCGCGCGCCGCCGCCCACTCCATGGCCGCCAGCGCCAGAACGAGGCCCGCGATGCGCAGGAGGGCGTAGCCGGGGGAGACCGTCCAGAAATCGACGCGGCCGGCGAGTGCGATGGTCAGGACCACTCCGGTGACGAGGAGGGCGAGGGCGGCGCGGACGGAGCGCCGGTGCCGGGTGGCGCGGTCGGTGCGCCCGAGCCAGGCTCCGGCCACCGTCCCCGCAAGCACGAAGGCGGCGAAGGGGAAGACGGGGAACTGCGAGGGCGCGGCGGCAGGGTCCAGATATCCGCCCAGGAAGAGGGGCATGTGGGTGGAGAGCCGCGCCGACCACACGAAGGGCGCGGCGGCAAGGATGGCGACGGCGGCCGCCGCCGCCACCACCACCCAGCGCCGGCCCGCGAGCCACTGCAGAAGAAGCAACGCCAGCTGGCTCACCGCGATCAGCTGGAGTGGATTGCAGGCGAAGAGATCGGCCTTCTGGGCCGCACTGGCGTGCAGCGTCTTGTAGACGGACAGGTACGGCAGGTGCAGGAAATAGCCGACGCCGAGCACGAAGAGAAGGCGGCGCGCCCGCCGCAGGCTCGCGCGCAGCGAGAGGGGCGCGCGGGGCAGGCCGGCCACGAAGCCGGAGGCGAACAGGAAGCCGGGCGCGGTCGAGCCGTGGAACATCACCTCGAACTGGTACCAGGGCGCGGCCCGGCCGGCGGCGGACACGAGATCGTCGAAGACGTGTCCCTGCACCATCAGCAGCGCCATCACGCCGCGGAAGGCATCGATGTACAACTCGCGGTTGCGGCGCGGCGCGCGGCGACGCTCGAGGAACGGCGGAGCGGCAACGGACGTCGCAGCCGCGCTCATCGCCAGCGTCTCTGCACTGCAGGTGGACTCTGTGCCGACCAGGAGCTCAGCGCCGCGCAGCGGCGGTGAGCGCTGGGGGATTTCAGATCAGACGATGAGGCCGCTGGCAGCGGCGTTGCCGGCCGGGTCGGCGGCGGCGTCCTGGACGTGCTTGAGCAACATCGACTCCGGTCCGGCGCCCACGAACTCGTGGGTCTCGCCCACCACGGTCTTGGGCACGGAGGAGATGTGGTACTTCTGCGCCAGGTCCGGATAGCCGGTGACCTCGATCCCATCCGCGGTGATCTTGTCGCTTTCGATCGCGAACTTGAAGGCCAGGCGGACCGCCCGGGGACAGTACGGTCAGGTCGGCGTGGAGAAGACCTGGACATGGACGGGCTTCGCGATCTCCTTCAGCGCGGCCCGCGTCGGGTCGCTGAGCCCGCTGTCTCCGCTGGAGACGTCCAGGATGGCTTCCACGAGCGTCCCGAACTCGTAGCCCGAGGGCAGCCCGTACATGCGGATGCCGTAGTCCTTTTCCCCGCCCATGACCGCGATGGCCGGGCTGCGCTGGATCCCGAGGCTCTCCACCTTCTCCTTGTCGAGCACGAAGTTGGAGCTCTCGGCGGTGATGCGGGAGTCGACGTTGGCCAGCTCCTCGACCAGCCGCTTGACCTGTTCGGACTCGGGGTCGGCGAGGGCCTGCGAGAACACGGCCAGTCGCACCGGATGGACGAGCCGCGCGAACTCTTCCTTGAGCTGACCGGCGACCTCTTCGGTGATGAGCGGCATGGGTTCCTGAGGTCGAGTATAGCAGTCCGCGCGGAGCGATCAGGGCGGAGCGAGCAGGAGCATGGCCGCCAGCAGGCTCACGACTTGGGAGTCCGTGCCCACGAGCCTGGACGGACTCCTATACCCAGGTGGGGAACCAGGTCCATGGCCGCCAGCCGCGGATTTCGAAGTAGTACCAGGAGGTGGGGATGGGAAGGGCGAGCAGGAAGGGCAGGAAGAAGAAGTACATCAGGACGACGAGCCCCAGATAGGAGCGGGCCAGGATGCGCCGCAGGCCGGCGGCGTCCCACTCGAGATCGAGCAGCGTGCCGAGGCTGAGGCAGGCGTAGGGGATCGCCTCGAAGAGATAGTGGCTGTAGTTGAGCGTGCGCGGGGAGAGGCCCCAGGGCAGGTAGAGGAAGAAGTATCCGAAGCCGGAGAACAGCCGCCGCGGGTCGCGGGTCCGCGCACCGGTGTACACGGCCCACAGCGAGACGGGGACGGAGACCCACCAGAGCGCGGGGTTCCCGATGGCGACGATGCCGCGCACGACCGACTCTTCCGCGTTCTGGTTGAAGTAGTACCAGGTCGGCCGATACAGCCAGGGCCAGGTGTACCACTTGCTGAAGTACGGATGGGTGGCGCGCAGGCCGGCGTGATAGCTCCAGATCGCCTTCGTGTGCGGCCAGAGGTCCTTGAGCGAATGGCCCTGCTGCATCCAGGGCACGTAGCTCAGGACGTAGACCGCGAGCGGGAGGGCGCCGAAGGCGATCGCGGTGAGGGCCAGCTCGCGCGGCCGGAAGAGGCGCTCTCGCCTCACCACCAGCATGAGCAGGCCCAGGAAGCCCCAGGCCCAGAGGCTCGTCCATCGCGTGGAGAGAGCGAGTCCGAGGAAGAGGCCGGCGAGCAGCATGCCCCTCACGGGCAGCCGGTCCTCCAGCACCGAACGCAGGATGAAGAGGGCGGCCGTCACCTGGAACAGCACGGCGAAGATGTTCGTCATGGCGATCCGGCTCTGGACGAGGTACACCCCGTCGCACAGGAGGCACGTCGTGGCCAGGATCGAAGCCCGCTCGCTGGCCAGCGCGCGGCGCGCGAAGATGTAGAAGACGGGCGCGAGCGCTATGCCCGCGATCGCGGGCAGGAGCCGCCAGGCCCAGGGCTTGTAGCCGAAGAGCCAGACGCCGATGGCGATGAGCAGCTTCGCCGTCGGCGGGTGCACCCACTCCGTGGGGTTCTCTCCCTGCAGGTACTGCAGGGCGGTCTTCGCGTGATAGACCTCGTCGAAGACCTCTTCCGCGGGGAAGCCGAGGCGTGGGAGCCGGAACACCGCCGCCACCAGCAGGAACCCCAGAGCGATGAAACGGTCGCGACGCGGACCGGGTGGAAGGATCGACATCAGACTCACGGCCCAGGAGTATACGGCGGGGTGCTAGTCGTCGCCGCGCGGCCGGGCCTGGGCCAGCAGCTCGCGCGCGTACGCGATCGGGATCCCGAAGGAGTTCCCGCCGAACTTCTGCAGCACGGCG
>DASTLK010000193.1:0-12526 GCA_035715025.1 Vicinamibacteria bacterium | reverse complement strand
GTGCGCCCGCCCGGCATGGGACATCTCGAGGATCCGACCCTCACGAGCGACCTCACCGTCGCGCGCGACTTCGACCTGGGCATGACCGGGCCCCCGCTCGCGATCTCCATGGACTTCATCGCGAACGGCATGGCGGCCATGATCGGGGGGCTCGCCTCCGCCGTGATCCTCGTCCGCTACGCGTGGTGGGCGCCGATCGTGCTGGCCGGCGCGTGGCTGGCCACGCACTGGCTGCTGCGCGAGAGCGCGATCTGGCGCGACCGCAACACGGACGAGGTGCGAGGCGCGCAGCGGGATGCCGAGTACGCCTACCGGCTGGCCGTGGACCCGCCGGCGAGCAAGGAGCTGCGCCTATTCGGCCTCGCGGCCTGGACGATCGAGCGTTTCCGCGAACGCCGCTCGCGCCTGCACGATCTGCAATACGCGGCCACCCGCCTGCGCGAGCGTCCGGTCGTGTGGAGCGTGCTGCTCGTCGTCTCCGCGAACGTGCTCGTCTTCTGGGTGCTCGCGGAGGCGGCCGCGGCCGGACGCATCACGCTCGGGGAAGCGGTCGTCTACGTGCAGAGCGCGATCGGTGTGTCGGCGATCGCGTTCGGCGGATTCAGCTGGGCCCTGGACGGGGCGGCCGCTCCGGTGGCCGCCGTCCTGCGTCTGGAGCCGGCGATGCGCCCGGCCGGCGCTCTCGCCTCCGGCCAGCGGTCGGCGAAGGGGCCCAGCCGCGAGATCCGTCTCCGCGACGTCTCGTTCGCCTATCCGGCGAGCGCAACTCCGAAGGGCGGGGCCGCCCCGCCCGTGCTCGAACACCTCGACCTCACGATCCCGGCGGGCTCGTCCCTCGCCATCGTGGGACAGAACGGCGCCGGCAAGACGACGCTCGCGAAGCTGCTGTGCCGGCTGTACGACCCGCAGTCGGGGGCGATCGAGATCGACGGCGTGGACCTGCGCGAGATCGATCTCACCTCGTGGCGGGAGCGTGTCGCCGCCGTCTTCCAGGACTTCATGCGCCTGGAGCTGCCCCTGCGCGACAACGTGGCCCCGGCGGGGGCGCCCGATCACGTCATCCGCGAGGCCCTCGAGTCGGCGGGCGCGACCGGCCTGGCCCGGCTGGACACGATCCTGTCCCGCGCCTACGACGACGGCACCGACCTGTCCGGCGGGCAGTGGCAGCGCATCGCCCTTGCGCGCGCCCTGTCCGCCGTGGCCATGGGGGCGGGAGTGGTGCTGCTCGACGAGCCGACGGCGCAGCTCGACGTGCGCGGGGAAGCGGAGATCTTCGACCGCCTCCTCACCGCGACCCGGCAATGCACGACGATCCTGATCTCGCATCGCTTCTCCACCGTCCGCCACGCCGACCGGATCTGCGTGCTCGAGCACGGCCGCGTGGTCGAGCTGGGGACGCACGACGAGCTGATCGCGAAGGGCGGTCGGTATCGGACCATGTTCGACCTGCAGGCCCAGCGGTTCCAGCTTCCGGGCGAGGAGGAGGGCACGACGTATGACGTCCTCGCCTGACCGGCCGCGCGCGATCGAGCCGCTGCCGCCCGCGCTCCGCTCGATGTGGCGCCTCTGCAAGCTCGGCTACCGTCACCAGCCGCGCTTGATGGTGACCGCGTTCGCGCTGTCCCAGCTCGCCGCCCTGCCCAACGCGCTGCTCGCCCTCTGGCTGATGCTGCTGGGCAAGGGCGTCGTCCAGCATCGCCTCGGCCTGGTGAGAGGGGCCGCAGTCGGGCTGGCGATATCGGCGGCGGCCACCTGGTTCCTGGCCACCATCAGCTCGCGCGTGCAACGCCGCTTCCGCGACCGCGTGACGATCGCGCTGGAGGCGCACGTGGCGGAGCTGCAGGCCTCGATCGTGTCCGTCGCCCACCAGGAGCGCCCGGAGTACCTCGACCGGCTGTCCATGCTCCGCAATCAGGTTTTCGTGCTCGACCACATGTACATGTCGCTCTTCTCGACGCTCGGCTGGATCCTGCGGCTGGCGGTGACGCTCGCGCTCCTGGCCTCGATCCACCCCGCGCTGCTCCTGCTCGCGGTGGCGGCCATCCCGACGGTGTGGACGTCGACCTGGCGCCCGACCGTGGAGAGGAAGGCGCAGGAGCGCGGAGCGCAATCGGCGCGGCTGGCCCGCCACCTCTTCACGCTCGCCACCACCGCCGCCCCCGGCAAGGAGGTGCGGGTCACCGGGATCGGGGAGCGCCTGGTGACGGAGCGCCGCGAAGCCTGGGAGCGCTCCTATCGCCCGCTGGCCAGGGCGCGCTGGGGCTCGGCGCGGTGGCACGCCTTGGCCTGGGCGATCTTCGGCCTCGCCTACGTCGGCGCGATCGTGTTCGTGTCGTCCGTCCTCCGCGCCCCCGCCGCCTCCGTGCTGCTCGTGCTGGCGGCGGGCGCCCAGCTCCTCATGTACGTGGGCGCCACCGTCGGCGAGATCGGCTTCCTGCGTGGCTTCTGGATGGACGGCTCGCGGCGGCTGGCCTGGCTCGAGGACTACGCGGCCGCCGCCACCGCCGCCGGCGACCTGCCCGTGCCCGCCGTCCTGCGCCGCGGCGTGCGCCTCGAGAACGTCTCCTTCGCCTATCCCGGCACGTCGAAGGTCGTGCTGGACGGCGTGTCGGTGACGCTGCCGTCGGGGGCGGTGGTGGCGATCGTGGGCGAGAACGGGGCGGGCAAGACCACGCTCGTGAAGCTGCTCGCGAAGATGTACGAGCCCTCGTCGGGCGCGATCTTCCTCGACGACACACCGCTGGCGCGCGTGCGCGCGCTCGACTGGCGGGCCCGCATGGCCGGCGCCTTCCAGGACTTCTTCCGCTTCGAGTTCCGCGCGCGGCACACCGTCGGCCTGGGCGACGTCCCCCGCATCGAGGACGAGCCGGCGGTGATGGCGGCGGTGGACCGGGCCGGAGCCCGCGACGTCGTGGACCACCTCGTCTCCGGCCTCGACACGCAGCTCGGTCCGACCTGGCCGTCCGGAGTGGAGCTGTCGTTCGGCCAGTGGCAGAAGCTCGCCCTGGCCCGCGGCTTCATGCGCGAGCAGCCGCTGCTGCTGGTGCTCGACGAGCCGACGGCGGCCCTGGACGCGGAGACGGAGCACGCGCTGTTCGAGCACTACGCCGCCGCGGCGCGCGGCACCGGCGAGGGCAGGGGCGGCCGCATCACGATCCTCGTCTCCCACCGCTTCTCGACCGTGCGCATGGCGGACCTCATCGTCGTGCTCGACGGCGCCCGGCTCGCGGAGGTCGGCACCCATGACGAGCTGATGGCCAGGAGCGGGCAGTACGCGCAGCTCTACGGCATCCAGGCCGCCGCCTATCGCTGACGCGAGTGCGCTTCCCTCGAGCCTGAGTGAAAATGCAGGCGACATGCCGGTGGAGTGGGTCCGTGACGGCGCGGTGGTGGTGGTTCGAACGATTGGCAACTACACCAACGCGGAAGTGCGCGCGGCGATCGACCAGGCGGCCGCCGATCCGGAGTTTCAGGCGGGAACGAGTCTCGTTTTCGACGGCACCCGGTCCGAGGCGCCCATCTCCAAGCCGGACATGGAATGGCGCGTGGCCATGCTCCGGACGTTATCGTCGAGGGGCTTCTCGTCTCGCGTCGCCGTTGTCGTCCGAGGGGACGAACGGTACCGGTTCGGTCTCGCCCGGCAACTGTCGATGCTCGTGGAGCAGCACGGGATCGAGCTCAAGCCCTTTCCGGACGTCGAGGCGGCGATGGCCTGGCTGTCCGCGACGCCGGGCTAGCCGATCGATCGGCCAAGCGTCGAGACCGCGACGGCATCGGGGGGGGAAGACCCTCCGGTTCAGGGCTTCGGCTCCAATCGCGTGCTCGTCACGCGCTGGCCGGTTGGCGCCAGGCTCAGGTTTTCCTTCTTGCACGCGTCACACACGACTGCGAACTCCGGATGCGCGCTGCGCCCTGGCTCCGTCGTGACGACCACCATCGCTTCGTGGCCGCAAGCGTGGCACTTGAACGGCGCTCTCTCCGTAGGCATGACGCGATTCTATGCCGCTCTGGCGGGCCGAATGACCCCGTCGACGATACTGAGTGGAGCGTCGAGGGCGGGGACTTCAATCTGGAGGACGGAAGCATGTTGAAGGATGCACCCATCATTCCCTATATACCCGCGGCCAATGTCGCTCGAGCACGGAAGTTCTACGAGGAGAAAGTAGGCCTGGTTCCCCGGGAGGAGTACGCCGGAGGCGTGATCTACGAGTGCGGCAAGGGCTCTTGGATATTCATGTATCCCTCCCCGGGCGCGGGCACGTCGAAGGCGAGCACGGCATTCTGGAGCGTCCAGGACGTCGCCGCCGAAGTGGCCGCGCTCAAATCGAGAGGCGTGGTGTTCGAAGAGTACGACATGCCCGGCCTCGAGACGGAGAACAGCATCGCCAGCGGAGGCGGCGCGAAGACGGCCTGGTTCAAGGACAGCGAGGGGAACATCCTGGCCATCAGCCAGAGGGTCTGAGCCGCGTCATTCCGGCCTCGAGTGGAGGAGCCCTCGCACCTTGGCCAAAAGGGCGGCGGTGGTGAATGGCTTCTGGAGGAACTGGCTATCCGGGGCGAAGACTCCCTGGTGACTGACGGCCTGGTCCGTGTAACCAGAGATGAACAGGACCTTGAGGTGCGGATGGGTGCGCCGGAGGGTGCCCGCGAGTTCGGGTCCGCTCATCCGCGGCATGACCACGTCGGTGAGGAGGACGTCGATCCGGCCCAGGCGGTCGATCTCCTCGACCACGGCGGCCGGAGCGGCATACTCCACGACCGAATAACCAGCGCCCTCGAGGATCTCCCGGATCATGGCCCGGAGCGGCTCCGCGTCCTCGACGATGAGGATGGTTTCGTGGCCGCGCAGGTCCGGGAGTGGGGAAGCCCCTTCCGATTCGGCCGGTGCGTCCTCGTCCGTGCGCGGAAGGTAGACGCGGAAGGTCGAGCCCCTCCCGAGCTCGGAGTAGACGCTCACGTGGCCGCCGCTCTGTTTGACGATCCCGAACACCGTCGCCAGCCCGAGGCCGGTGCCCTTGCCCTCCTCCTTCGTCGTGAAGAAGGGCTCGAAGATGTGCGACTGTGTCTCCGCGTCCATCCCGGCTCCGGTATCGCTGACGGCCAGCATGGCGTAGGGGCCCGGGCGGACGTCCGCGTGCTGGTGGGAATAGGCTTCGTCGAGCACGGCGTTGGCGGTCTCGATGATCAGCTCGCCGCCGCGGGGCATCGCGTCACGAGAGTTCACCACGAGGTTGAGGATCACCTGTTCCACCTGCCCACGGTCCGCGCGGACGCGCCCGATGACGGGCGCCGCTGTGGTCACGAGGCGCACATCCTCCCCGATCAGGCGATGGAGCATGCCCTCGAGGCCCGTTACGACCTCATTCAGGTCGAGGATCTTCGTCTCCAGCACCTGCTTGCGGCTGAAGGCCAGCAACTGGCGCGTGAGGTTGGCGGCGCGCTCCGCGGCCTTCTGGATCTCGCTCACGCGGCGCTGCTCGGGGTGCGCGGGCCCGAGCGCCTTCCGCAGAAGCTCGCCGTACCCGATGATGACGCCGAGCAGGTTGTTGAAATCGTGAGCGACGCCACCGGCGAGGCGTCCGATCGCTTCCATCTTCTGGGCTTGCCGGAGCTGTGTCTCCAATCGTTTCTTCTCGCTGACGTCCGTGACGAGGATGAACCTGGCCGCCCGCCCGCGGAAGACGATCGAATTCGAGCTCGTCTCGACGTCGATGACCGTGCCGTCCTTGAGCTGATGCCGCCAGGTGCCGTCCGAGCTCTTTCCTCGCATCGGGTCTTCGGCGAGCCGGGCCAGGAGGCGAGGGACCTCGGAGGGCGGCCGGATGTCGGCCAAGGTCATGGCCAGGAACTCCGCGCGCGTGTAACCGTAGAGATGGACGGCCGAATCGTTGACGGCGAGGAAGGCCAGGCTGTCCGGATCGTAGACCCACATGGGATGGGGATTGCTGTCGAAAAGGAGCCGGTACTGCTCCTCGCTCTCCTGCAGGCGCCTCTCCGCCTCCTTGCGCTCGGTGATGTCGCGGAGGACCAGGAGGACGATCGTCTCCTCCCCGATGCGCACGGTGGAAGCGGAGACGTCCACCGCCACCGTGGATCCGTCCGGGCGGCGGAGGAGCTGGTCCTCCGTCCGGGTCGTGTCCCGGCCGTGGAGGACAGCGGCGCTGCTCTGGGTCGAGGCCAGGAACTCGTCGTAGCGATGTCCCACGATCGCGCTGCGAGGGCGGCGCAGGAGCGCCTCTGTCTGCTGATTGGCCTCGACGATCCCGTCGTTGTCCACGAGCAGGATGGCGTCGTTGGCGTGCTCCATCAGGGTGCGGTAGCGCGCTTCCGAGGCGGCCCCGCGGAACAGGGACTGGCCCACCGCGATCGTCTGCCCGAACTGGCGCGCCAGGGTGCTTGCGAACCCGATCCAGGCCCGTTCCGAGAAATCCTGGGCATCGGCGGCGAGCAGGAGCACGCCCACCGGTTCCTGCGCGACCACGAACGGGATCACCAGCACCGAGGTGCGGCCGAGCTTTTCCGTGAGCGCGCGCAGGCCGGGATCGGCCGCACCCTCGCCCCCGAGCGAGAAGGCGATCGGATCCGTCCCCTCGAGCGCGCGTCGCAGGACCTCGGGGTGCCCGAAGCCGGCGGTGGCGGCGGCGCGAGCGTCGGCGGGAAGGCCCGCCTGCGCGCGGAGCTGAAGGGTGCCGTCATCGGACACGAGGTAGAGAAGGCCCGTGGAGAGCCCGGTGGCGTCGAGGCAGTGGACGAGGACGTCGCCGAGGACGCTGGCCAGGTCGCGCGGCTTGGCCAGCGCTTCGGCCAGGCCACGGACGACGGAGAGGGCGGCGGCCTGGATCGCGCCTTGCCGCACGAGGGCATCGTTGCGCTCGAGCTGGCGCTCGAGCTGGATCTGCAGGCGCTCCTTGTGGAGGGCCTCCCGGTCTCCCTCGATGGCCGGAGCGGGGAAGGCGGCGCCGCTGCGGAGGGCCGTGGTGAGGGCGGCGATCGCGGACCCGAAGTCGGGCGTGCGGAGGAGAAGCGCGTTGGCCCCCATCTCGCGGGCGAGGGCCTGGTCGGCCTCGTCGACATAGGCGGAAGAGAGAAGCACGACCGGGATGTGGGACAGGGACGGATCGCGGCGTATGGCATCGCAGACGAGGAAGCCGTCGATCCCCGGCATGAGCACGTCGGAGAGGATCGCGTCTGGAGCCCAGGTCCGCGCCTTCTCCAGCGCCTCTTCGCCTCCTGCGGCCAGCTCGACCTCGAACCCCTGATCCCGCAGCCGCATGGCCGCGAGGCGGCGGTTGAGCGGCTCGTCATCCACGACGAGGACACGGCGGCCGGCGGAGTTCGCGGGGACCGCGGCGGCCAGGTGGGCGCGGACGACCTCGAGCAGGCGCGAGGGCTCGATGGGCTTGGCGAGGAAAGTCGTGTTCGCGAGCGCCTGGCGTCGCAGGTCTTCGAGTCGGGACACCATGCCCGTGACCACGATGATGGGCGTTGTCGCCATCCCGGGCAGGCGGCGCAGGCCTTCGATGAGCTGCAGGCCGTCCATGTCCGGCAAGACGTAGTCCTGGAGGACGAGGTCGGGAGGGCCATCACCGGCAAGGCTCATGGCGGCTCGACCGTCTTCCGCCTCGGAGACCCGATAGCCCTCGCTCTCGAGAGCGAAGCGCATCATCTTGCGGGTGATCGGATTGTCCTCGACGACGAGGATCGTGGCTGCGTTCACAGTCGTCCTACTTCGCGCCTTGGGCGAGGTGAGCGGCGACCAGCGCGGGCAGGGTCCGCGTATCGATCGGCTTGGAGACGTAGCCGTCGCATCCTGCCTCCCGTGCCTTCTCCTCGTCCCCCTTCATCGCGTACGCGGTGAGGGCGACGATGACGATGTCCCGCGTCGCGGCGTCGGCCTTGAGCCACCGCGTCAGCTCGAACCCGTTCATGCCCGGCATCTGGAGGTCCATGAGGATGAGCCGGGGTCGAAAGTTCTTCAGGATCGTGATGGCCTCGGCGGCACCGTCGGCCGTGCGCACCTCGTACGATTCGGCCGCGAGCAGCAAGCGCAGCAGCCTCAGGTTGGCCGGGTTGTCGTCGATCACGAGGATGCCCTCGCCGGCCATCACGAGCCGTCGGCTGCTTGTCCCGGCCGGTCCACGTCCGACCGCAGGGGCACGTGCGTGCGCAGCTCCTCCAGGAGCCGCGCCGTGCCCCCCTTCAGGACCACCGCTTGCGCCGAGGCTGCGAGGCGCGCGTGGTCGGCCGCGGTGAGGTCCTTGACCGTCCACACGATCACGGGCGTGCCGCGTCCCGCCGGCATGGCGCGAAAGTGCTCGAGGAACGCGAAGCCGTCCATGCCCGGCATGGCGAGGTCGAGGATCACCGCGGCCGGCGTTTCCTGCGCGGCCAGGGCCAGGCCTTGTTGCGCGCTCGCGGCTTCGATCGAGGAATAGCCGAGGGCCAGGAGCGTCGTGACCATCAGGCGGCGCGCCTGGGGATCGTCGTCGACGACGAGCACCGGCCGCGCCGCGTTCGGGCGAAGCCCCGCGTCGAGAAGCGAAGCCACCAGCTCCTCCGCGCGCACGGGCTTGGCCAGGTAGTCGTGGATGGCGTAACCGGCTCCGACGCCCTTTTCCACCACGACCGTCACCACCACCACCGGTGTGGCGCGGTTGGGGCCGCCGGCGCGGATGGCCTTGAGGACGTCCCACCCTCCCATGTCCGGTAGCAGCAGGTCGAGGGTGATGCCGTCGTAGGCGCGCGCCGCCGATTTCTCGATCGCCTCCTTGCCCGTGGTCGCCACCTCGACCGCGTATCCCGTCGACGAGAGCGTTTCCGCCAGCCAGGCCCGTTCCTTCGCGTCGTCCTCGACGACGAGCAGGGTCGCGCGGCCGCCGGCGCGGCGCGCGGGCGTGGCCGCCGTCTCCACCGACGCCGAGCGCGCCAGGCGCGGGAGGACGGCGTGGAAGATGCTGCCCTGGCCCACCACGCTGGAGACGCCGACGGTCCCTTCCTGCGCCTCCACGATTCGTTTGGTCAGGGCGAGGCCCAGGCCCGTGCCCGCGTGGGCCTTCGACGCGCTGGCATCGAGCTGCTGGAACTCGACGAACAACCGGCCCAGGTCTTCCGGCCGTATACCGACGCCGGTATCGGCGACCTCCAGGCGGAACCGTCCCGCCCCCTCCAGGCGCGCCCGCACGGTGACGCGTCCCCCCTCGGGCGTGAACTTGAGGGCGTTGGACAGGTAGTTGTAGAGGACCTGCTTGAGCTTGCCCGGATCCAGGACCACCTCGTCCAGGGCGGGATCGATCTCGACGGCGAGCTCGATGTGCTTCTTGGCGCTGAGGCTGCGCAGGATGTCCTTCACCTCCCCGATGAGCTTGGCCACCTCGACACGCTCGGGCCGGAACTCCATCTTCCCGGCCTCCACCTTGGACAGGTCGAGAACGTCGTTGATGAGCTGCAGCAGGTGGCGCGAGCTGGTCAGGATGTCGGCCAGGCACTCCTTGTGCGGGGGAGAGACGGCGCCGACCTTGCCGTCGTGCATCAGCTCCGCGAAGCCGATGATGGCGTTGAGGGGCGTGCGCAGCTCGTGCGACATGTTGGCGAGGAACTCGCTCTTGAGCCGGGTCGCCTCCTGCACCCGCCGGCTCTGGTCCTCCAGATCGGTGTTCTTGGTCCGCAGCTGTTCCTCGAGCAGCTTGCGTTCGGCGATCTCCCCCTGCAGCGTGCGCGTACGGTCCACGACCTGCCCCTCCAGATCGTCCCGGGCTCGTTGAAGGGCGGCGTCGCGGTCCTGGATCTGGTTCAGCATGTCGTTGAACGTGCGGACGAGGAGGCCCAGCTCGCCGCGCGCGTTCGTGACGGCCCGCACCGTGTAGTCCCGCCGGTCGGAGACGGCCTGGGCCGTGGCCGCGAGGTGCAGGACGGGGTCGGTGAAGGCCCGCTGCAGGCGCGCGGCCGTACCGTAGGCGAGGGCGAAGGAGACGATCAAGACGGCGACGACGATCGCCGCGTAACGCTGCAGGCGGGCCTTCATCTCGTCCAGGTCCGACTCGATGACCACGGTGCCGATGGGAGCGTTGTCGAAGGCGATGGGGCGAGAGAGGACCAGCCGGTCGTGCGCGAAGAAATGCCCAGCGCCGGCCAGGGGCGGGCGCGGCGGCACCGCCTCCCCGGTGGCGTCCCGGGCATAGGACGAGAAGAGCGTCCCCCCGCGGTCGAAGATGGCGGCGGAGACGACATGGGGCTCCGCGCTGAGCGCGCTGAGGGTGGCCTTCGCCGACTCCGGATCCCGGAAGACGAGGGCCGAAACGGACTGGCGGGCGACGATCTCCGCCTGCGTCGACAGCGTGCGCACCATCGTGCCCCGGAACGTGATCAGCTCGTAGGCGACGAAGGCCCCTGAGGCGAGCAGGAGGGCGGTTCCCAGGGAGGCCATCGTGGTCGTGGCCAGTGTCCGGCGGAGGGAAGCGTCCCTCATCGGCTTCTCATCCCTACGCCCCTGCCCCGACGATCCGGGCCAACTTCAGGAGCTCCGAGCTGATGCGGAGCCGCGCCCGGGCGGCCGCGCTCGGGTTGATGTCGAGGCGCACCCGATCCCCGTCCATCCGGAAGCCGATCACCCCGCCGCGCTCCGCGAAGTCGTCCATCTCGGCGACGGTCAGGGTGGGGGCGCCTTCGAGCCGCTTGAGGATGACGGGGAGCTGTCCACGCTCGGATGCGCTGATGAACACGATCTGCGACGCGTGCAGCTCCTCCGGGCTGCCGGCCCGACGGACCACGACCTTCAGCCGGTCGATTGTCTTTCCCCTGAGGGTCTCGTCGAGCGACGGGCCGAACGGATCGCGGCCCAGGATGGTGATGACGAACGTCCCCGTCTGGAGGGCGGGGGCGTCGGCCGGCCATTGAATGTACTTGGCAAAGTTGTAGAGGAAGGCCGCCTTGACCTGGTACTCGCCGGCGCGCTGGTCCGCCTCGGCGCTCAGCAAAGAGCCGGAGATCACGAGCAGGGCGAGACCCTTCGCAGCCGCGCTCACCATCGCCATTTGGCTTCGCCGTAGATCGACCTCTCGATCGCCACCGCGTTTGCGTACTCGACATGGTGCGGGTGCAGGAGGTTGAGGCCCCCCGCCGCCAGCTCGAGGTGGGTCCCCACCCGCCAGGCGACGTGGGCGTCGACCTCGGAGTAGGGGTCCACCGATCGGGAGGGGCGCGGGCCGACCCAGCGGTACCAGGCGTCCACCAGCAAGCCTCGCGGCAGCGTCCAGGAGGACGACGCCGTCGCTTCGTGACGGGGATTGGCCCCCGCCGCGGAAGAGGACGTGGTGTCACGGCTGCCGGGCCGTGGCCGAACCGACATGTCCAGCAGCGCGTACCCGCCGCGCAGCCGCCAACCCGACGTGGGACGCAGCTCCACGCTCAGCTCGGCCCCCGACACCTTGGCGTCGAGGCCGTTCGCGATCTGGAAGGGGAAGACCTGGCGCCCGGGCTCGCGGAAGGGAGGCGCGGGCTCGATGCTGGACAGGTTGGGGTAGTGGTTGTGGAAGGCGGCCAGATCGAGGAGCGCGCGGTCTCCGAGGCGGTAACGATAGCCCGCCTCGTAGACGACGGCCCGTTCCGCCTCGAACGAGGGCGTGCCGAGGACACGGAAGAAAATGGGCGTGGTGGCGCTTGCGGCCACGGTGATGGCGAGGTCGTGGTCCAATCGGGACGGCGTCCGTACGGTGCGGCTCAGGGCGCCCCAGAAGAAGTGGTCGGCGTGGAGCGACCATCCGACGCGGGCGCTCGGCTGCCACTCGAAGCCGCTGTAGTCGTTCCATTCGAGCTTGGTGCCGAGAGTGAGCTGCAGGCGATCGGGCGCCACTTCGAGGCTGTCTTCCACGAAAGCGCTGAAGAGGTCGTCGCCGCGTGCGGGAGGCTCGAAGGCGACGGTGGGCGGCCCGTCCGTCCGGCTGTGGGAGAAGCGGTACCCGACGCCGGCCACCAGCTGCTGCCGGCCCGGGAGCCGGGCTTGATACTGCCCGTCGAGGTCGAACGTGTGCCGGTCTTCGCGGAAGTTGGGCTCGTCGCGGTGGGTGCGGTCGTAGTAGGCCTGCACGGACACCTCGGAGCCTTCACGGAGCGGCTTCGTCCACTTCGAATGGAGATGGCCGCCGCTGAGACCGGCGTCGCCTTCGACTGTACGAACGAACGGCGGGTCGTAGGCGGCGAAGGTCGTCCGGCGCCCGGCCTGTCCGCCATAGAGGGTGCCCTGGACCATCAGCGTGGCGGCAGACTTGAGGTCCCAATCGGCGCGGAACCCGCCCCGGTACATGTGCCAGGCGTCGTAGGCGTCTCCCGTCGGGTGGAACTGTGCGTCCTGGTCGAAATACTTTCCCCAGACGCGGTAATCGCCGCCGGCGCCGAGCGCCGCGCCGTAGCGCGCGCTGCCGAAACCCCTCTCCTCCTTGCCGCCGCCCCCGGACAGGACTCCGCCCGTGGTGTGCTTCGCGCTGCGCGTGATGATGTTGATGACCCCGTTGACGGCGTTCGCACCCCACAG